>NCDW01000320.1 GCA_002280395.1 Flavobacteriales bacterium 32-35-8 | reverse complement strand
AGCATACTCATTAATTGTGTTGTAGCTTTTGTCTAGTTTTTTTGCAAGCCAAGCTTGTGAGATACCTTTCTCTTTCAAAATTTCTTTAATTCGGTTCATTCGGTGCCTAATTAAATTACAGTGTCAAATATAGTGAATATACAATAGCAAAAAGTGTAAATACTCATCATAATATCGTGAGGTTTTAAAAAGAATTATAAAAGATTACTTCAGCCAAATTCTACCTTTCAACGCCAAACCTTACCACTTTTTCGAAAACCATTACTTCCAACACTAATTTTATCAGTCAAGCAAAATCATAAACAATTTATAGCATGGATACACAACAAAAAGAACTGTCGTATTTTAGATTACGACTACAAGAATTATTAAACACCAGCTTTCCAGAAAAGGCTCATGACGAAAAATTCATCAATCAACGTTCTTCGTGGGCTGCCAATGCTTATGAAGGTGCTTTTCAATCGGGAAATGATATTGAAAAATGTAACGAAATAGCTAATTATATCCTTTTCGACGGTTTACATTTTTCTAAGTTCGATACCTTGTTTCAGGTGGTTTGTAATGAGTTCGACACCCTAATGGCAGATGAAGAATTGCGACCATTTGCTTTAAAAATGTTCCGTGTTTGTGAACCTATTTTCTCCAACTATGAACTAACTGATGACTTCGCTTATGGTTATGAGTACGACCAGCTCTACACCGAAATAACCGGAACAATCGCAATATGGATAGCGGAAAATGGGCTTCAGTAAAAAGCAACATCTCCAACAAAACATTGATGCCCTGCGAATTGCTTTTAAACTGGAAAAGGAGAAACAACAAGCCACCGTAGGCGAAAGACTACTAATGATGCAATACAGCGGATTTGGCGGTCTTAAATTCGTTTTGAACCCCATAGAAAATGAAATAGACATCAATAATTGGCGAAAAACCGAACACGATTTATTTCCACTTACACAGGAACTCCACCAACTATTAAAAGAAAATTCCGAAGACGAAAAGCAATACCGCAGGTATGTGGACAGTATGAAA
>NCDW01000209.1:2576-7287 GCA_002280395.1 Flavobacteriales bacterium 32-35-8 | reverse complement strand
AGTATGTTTTGATGTTGCATAAGTCCTCTGAAAATCAATATAAATCACCTTATGAAATATAAAAACAAAAAGAGATACACCCAAAGTATATCAATAAAGTGCCAAAAGGTGGATGCTAGTTCAAAACCAAGCATTTTCGAAGCATTATACTTTTGTTTAAAATGATTATAAATTACCACCAACAAACAAATTAACCCAACAACAACGTGCAAAATATGCACTAATGCTATCAAATAGATGTAAGACATGGTTACATTACTGGTCGGGCCGGTAAAATTATAACCCAAATCAATAATTTGCTGAAAGCCTGAAAATTGATTGAAAATAAAAACACATCCCAAAATAAGCGTTACAAACAACCATAAGGTAGTTAGTTGCCTATTATCCTTTTTTAATGCTTGTTTTGCTAAAAAAAACGAGATACTGCTTAATATTATAACAACAGTACTAATAATAAATGCATTTGGCAGTTGAAAATCCTTTAACCAATCTGGTCTAGAACTGCTTACCACAAAGGCACTTGTCCACCCAGCAAACGACATAATGAGCGAAACAATACCAAACCAAAGCATCATTTTTTTTGCTCGACTGTTTTTTTCTTCTAAAGTACCTTGAGTTAAATCCATGATTTATCTTATAAATTTATCGATGACGTAAACAATTTGAACCAACGTAATATAGGACACGCTTGCTAGCATCAATTGTTTTGCGGCTAGCACGGTCATTTTTTTGAATAATTGAATGGCATAATACAACATTCCAAGACCTAAAATAAACACCAAAATAGCTGCCACTACAGATAATTGCAACTTTCCTGTAAAACCAAAAACAGGAATAATGGAAACTATCAGTGTCCAAATGGTGTACATAATGGTTTGCACCGCTGTTCCTTTATCTTGCTTGCCTGTTGGCAACATAAAAAATCCACCTTTTTTATAATCATCAAACAAAAACCAGCCAATGGCCCAAAAGTGAGGAAATTGCCAAAAAAATTGTAACGCAAATAAGGTTCCTGGCTCTATACCAAAATCATCTGTCGCGGCTACCCAGCCCAACATAAAAGGAATGGCTCCAGGAATGGCTCCAACAAAAACCGATAGTGGTGTTTTTGTTTTTAGAGGCGTGTAAACACAGGTGTATATAAAAATTGAAATAGCACCAAACATAGCGGTTTGCTTGTTGATAGTATATAAAATAATAATCCCTAATAACGTAAAAACAGATGCAATAATAAAGGCTGTATTAACAGACATACGACCAGCAGGTATGGGCCGGTTTTTGGTGCGATCCATTAAAACATCTAAATCCTTTTCAATAATTTGATTAAAAGCATTTGAAGCCCCAACCATAAAATAACCACCAAAAGCCAATAAAACCAAGGTTTTAAAATCCACAGTCTCAACCCCTAACAAATAACCAGCAAGCGATGAGAAAACCACACTTACCGCCAATCGCATTTTAGTGATTTCCTTAAAATCTGAAATAACAGAATGTGTTGTTAATGAAGAATTTGTAGCGCCCAACGTTTTATGTGCAAGTCTCTTTAATAATGCGAGTGCAAAGATACTTTATTAATGCATTTTGAGCAATGCTTTTAATTATAAAAAAATTGAAGTCTTTTATAAACTAAAAATCAAAATACCAATTGAACAAATCGGTTCTTATACCTAAGTTAAACCAAACCGTATCACTATTAAACGCAGTGGTAGTTTCTGCTTCTGGATTAAAGTTTCTAAACGTAATATCGGCGAATATTTTTAAATTGGAGGCTGGATTTATAAGATATCCTGCTTGGATGTTACCATTGAAGGTGTTGGTTTTTATACCTTGGCCAACTTCAACCCCTGTATCAAAAGGCCTCTCATTATAATTTCTATAAATATCACCTCCATAACTAAAATCATCTGTACCATTATTAAAATCCAATCCTCTTACGCCAAAAATAAGCTTGGCATCAGCAAACCATCGCTTATAATGGTAGCGACCAATGAAGATGGCTTCACTAAAATTAGCACCCCATAAATGTGCCATGGACTGGTTATTGTGTCCATAATTCAAAACCGTGTTATGCGAATAGGTATAGGGCCTTATTCTGTTATATTCAAATTGCAACAACAAATTATCAACTTTAAAAGCATTGTAATATTTAACGCCAAGTTGATATCCAAATTTATTTTTCCAACTTTTTTCTCCGCCCTTTACATCGCTCAGGGAAAACTCGTCTAAAATAAATTGGCTGTATAGGTTTACGCTATTATTCCATTTGTATTTTGCTGAAGCTCCTAAAATGGCGTTACCTGCACCTTGCCCTGTTCCAAATTCTATTGCTCGGTAAAATATAATAGGATTCAAATAGTTTACATCAAAACCTCTTTCGTTACTATTAGTCCATAAAACCGATTCAAATAATCCCAAATTAAATCGTTTAGACACGTTCCAACTCAAATAATGGGTTGCCATATATTTGGTTAAAAATGCTTTGTCTTGCGTTACTTCTGGCCTCACATCTTTTAACCACATCCAAGTATTGGTATACTTTATTTTCCAAAACGTGGTGTTTAATTTCAAAAATGGATGCGGACTGGCCACATCACTCAACAATAAAGAACGATAGCCATCACCTATAAAATTTTTACCATGACCAAATTGAACATTTAAAAATGTTGCTGGTGAATATGATAAATAAGCCTCTGCCACAGGATAATCATAACTATTGGTTTTAAAACGTTTTGCGATACCACGACCTGGAATAATGGCAGGATCTGGACCAAATGCTTTTAAACTTTCGGCATAAGTGTTAACATAGTTTGCAAATCGACCTTGGCTTTCAAACACTGATGTATAAAAATTAAACTTTTTACCTAAGCCACCTTGAACCAAAAATCCACGGGTATTGTTGTAGGTTGAACCAAAATCGGCTTCCGTATCTTTACCTACTTGTAAATCTAAAATGGGATCTATTGTAAACCAATAATCTTTACCCTGTAATTCAACCAAATGCTCATTCCAAAGTTTTTTTTCTACCCAAGTCCTTGCTTCTTTTTTTAGTGATTCTTTTTCTTTTTCGATGTCATAATACCTAGAAACGTCTTCATAAATAAAAGGTTTAGATGCCGTATGGCTGTTTGTGCCAATCCTATTCATATGGCTATCAAATCTGGCATAATCACTATGTATAAACGGAATATTTAACTGGCTGGAGTAGGCTTTGTTGGTAAATGCGGTTAGATTATTGTTTACACTATCAAATTCTCTTTGTGCTTTTTCCTGTAATTGTGTTATTTCATTAGCTTTTGAAGTAGCTTCCATTGAAATGTTTTGATTAACCAATGGTATTTTAATAACAATAGAATACTGTTTAAAAGTTGGTTTGCCATTATAAGTTCCTGGTTTTATAGTTGGAAACAAGGCAAAAACACGCTTCGTTTCTTCCTTTAGCTCATCATACATAGCATCAGAATAAACAACCTTAAATTGACCCTCAGCATTCACTTCAAAAATAACGGATACTTCACCTTTATAATTGGCATCTGAAACATGCTGAGGCACTTTGAAATTTTCAAAAATAAATTGGTGCACTTCCCTGTTAAAACAATTTTGTTGTGCATCAAAGGAAACGTCCTCACAATTGGGATAAACTGGAGGTTTTTCGTTAAAAGATGGTTCTTGTGAAAAGGTATTATATTGAACTAAAAATAGAAGTAGTACAATGAATCGCTTCATAAGAGTTGGAAAGAATTGATTTTAAAGTGGAAAGATAGTATATTTTTAATAACGAGCCATTAAAAAACCGCTATCACTGTTATGATAACGGTTTAGAAAATATTACATTTTAATATTACTAATTCTGAACCTGAAGCACAATTGGCAAAGAATAAATAACATTTACATTTTTATCTTGCTGTTTGCCCGGTGTCATTTCTGGAATTTTATTGATGACCCGTTCTGCTTCTTCTTTTAATTTTGGATGCGTCGCCCGCGTTTGAATATCTATAACATGGCCTGTTTTATCAATCTTAAACTGTGTATTAATTACTTGTTTACCCGACAAACCCAGTGCACCAGCTAAATTCGGGTCAAACTGTTTTTGTACCAATTGGGATATTTTATCGGACATACATTTACGTTTCGCATCATTGCCTTTTTCTTTTTCACAACCGGGATAGATTGGCACTTGTTCTATAAATAATATTGGAATGTCTTCTAGAACATCAACAACTCTTATCTGGTCAGGTGCTATTGGATTATTTGTAACAGAAGGTTCTGTGAAAATTTCTAGGGGCTCTTCAATAATAGGATCTTCACTTATTATTGGTTCTCTAAAGCTAATCGGCATCTTTTTTACCAGTTCTTTTTTAACTTCCTCTTCATAAACCTTTACAGGTTCATTAAAAACATATAGATCATTTTCCTCTATTCTAGGAGGAGTGGTTACAATACCATCTGTCTTCTCAAATTTCATTTCAAGCATACCATAGGCTGCCATTAAACATACAATTAAGCCTACCTGAAAAAACAGAACAGAGTTTTTTTGTAAATTCGCATC
This sequence comes from Flavobacteriales bacterium 32-35-8, assembly GCA_002280395.1. Classification (GTDB taxonomy): domain Bacteria; phylum Bacteroidota; class Bacteroidia; order Flavobacteriales; family Flavobacteriaceae; genus Confluentibacter. Next base: position 2,741 of record NCDW01000209.1, on the reverse strand, counting down.
ATGCTTTTGTGGTTTTTTTACGACTTGCCCATTTTGCCGAATGTCGTCGCGAGTCTTTTTTTGAGTTCTCATAATATTATATTTTAAATGTTAATATTATGATAAAATCACAATAAGCATACCAAAAAAGAAATCCCGTTACAAAATTTTGTAACGGGATTTTAT
>NCDW01000209.1:0-2548 GCA_002280395.1 Flavobacteriales bacterium 32-35-8 | reverse complement strand
GTTATTTTTATCTCTACTTTATGGTACAGTAACTGCTTTACCACGTTGTTTACCTGGTAACATTTTAGGCAATAAATTTACAACCCTAGCAGCCTCTTTTTCTAAACCTGGGTGTGGAGCTCTAGCCTGAACACCAGTAACTTCACCTGATTTATCAATTTTAAACATAACGGTAATGCGTTGTCTACCAGATAAACCTAAATCACTTGCTAAGTCTGTATTGAATTTTTTACTAACAAATTCTTGAATCTTGTCAGACATACACTTTTTCTTAGCATTGTTATCTCCTTTTTCACAACCTGGAAACGTTGGAACATTTTCAATAACTGCAAATGGTATCTCAAGATCTTCTTCAACTTCCTTTACTTCAACTTGCTTCACTTCAACAATTTTTTCTTGTTGGTTGGTTTCAGTTGATTGTATAACAGTTTCCTCAACCTCTTCTTCATCTTCAACAATTTCTATAACCTCTGTAGGTGCTGGAGGTGGTGGAGGTGGTGGAGGCAATACTTGTTGCTGGGTAATAGGAATTTCTTCTTCTAATTCTTCATCTAAATTTAATTGACCTATATCAATATTAGATTCATCATAGGTTTTATAATTAATAGCGAAATTGGTTAAAAATAACATGAGCATTAAACCAATTGCGAAGTAAAGTGAACTATTACGTCCAACATTAGCTTTAGGATTTTTTTTAGGTTCCATAATTTATACTGTTTTTGAAGATTGCTAAAATAAGTATTTATTTATCAAAATTGCAAGCGTTTATAATTTTTTAACTGTATTTATATTTTTTAACAATAATAGGGATACTGCAAATAAAACTCCCAAGGAATTTGCTAGCACATCATACACATCAGCCTGTCTTGTTGCTGTAAACACTCCTTGTAATACCTCAACAATTATACCAAAAATAATTGATATAATAGACGCATATACAATAGCTTTTATTTTGCCTTTTTTAAATTGAAAATAAAAAGTACCAAACCATAAAAAAGTTAAAACAACATAAGTTAATGAATGAAATATCTTATCGGCAAAAGATACACCCACATTTGGTATTTTTTTTAATGGCATCAAACAAACCAAAGCTAATGCCAAAGAATAAAAAATGGTTATTAAAAACACCCGCTTTTTAAGCACCTATAAGATTTTTGTATGCCTCAGCAGATAATAAACCATCAACCTCGCTTAAGTTTGAGCATTTAATTTTTATCATCCAACCATCTCCGTAAGGGTCTTTATTAACTTTTTCTGGTTCATCTTCTAAGGCATTATTAAATTCTATGATGTCTCCTGATAGTGGTAAAAACAAATCCGAAACCGTTTTTACAGCCTCTACCGTTCCAAAAATCTCTTCAGCTGCCAATGTTTCATCTAAGGTTTCAACCTCAACATATACAATATCGCCTAATTCACTTTGTGCAAAATCCGTAATACCTACGGTAGCAATGTCACCTTCCATTTTAACCCATTCGTGGTCTTTTGTATATTTTAATTCTAATGGTATATTCATGTGATTGTTTTAAGTTAAATATGGGCAAATGTATCTATTCGAACTTTAAATTCAAATAGATATTTTTAATTTCCGAAATTATATCGTAACGTAAATCCAGAACGGATGGTTGTTTGGGGAAATGCTGTTGAAATAGCATATTCAGAAAACGAATAATCAAAATAAAACAAGGCTGTTAGGTTTTTACTAAACGCGTAATCGGCCGAGTATTTTACACTCCAAATGGTTTGTCCTGAGGTTACCTGATTATTTTCTAAGTCTAAATACCTTATAATGGTTTTATTATCTCTGATGGAAACATCTGCTTTCATATTTAAATCGCTTACTACACGTTGCGTTGGCCCTGCTAAATTAGAGCGGATACGCAAATCCTTTATTCTATATCCCAAACCTAAAATATATTCATTCCCTTGAATTTCGGTCATTAAATTATTATCGAAACTAAGTGACAACAAGCGGTCTTTTTTAATTTCGGCCAAAATCTTTACGGAATTTTGCATTTCCATATCGATTCGGATAAGCGGACTGAACATTTCGGCTAAATTGATGTTACTGTACAAAATTTGGTTTTTAAAATTACCAGATTGATCTAAATCGTCATTTGGTTGCGATGCATAATCTAAACCATAATCGATACCATTAAAATCTAAATTAGACCTGAACTGATTTATGGTATACGTAGAACGGTAGCCGTGGTTTACTGAAAAACGCCTGAAATTCTTTTTAAACCAAGCAAACTTCATGAATCCCGTATATTTTAAATCCCAATTAGGAATAGGCACATTCCTGAATGCTCCCAATTTTACTTTACTGGCATCTTGGCCTGTATAAGCTGCCAAAAAAGCTGGCAATAATACGGCTTGACTGTTTTTACCAAACCCATTTGGGTAACCATCAGCATCTACATTGTTAACATCTGCACCTCTTTCCTGTGCCAATCTTCTAGCAATGGTAAGTCGGTTTGCTCTAAACTCATTAAACGCATCCGATGCATTTTCATCGCTTGCACTAAACGCCGTTTTAATTAAAAGT
>NCDW01000208.1 GCA_002280395.1 Flavobacteriales bacterium 32-35-8 | reverse complement strand
AAATGATTATGAGTAAAAATAATTTTTATTTGTATTGAAAAGTAAGAGATTACTCTTATATTTGAGAAAGCCATATTATTTTTAACATATTTTTACTAATAACGTTTTTTATTAACCTTAAAATTACATTTTTATGAGAAAAAGAGTGTTTTTAGTCCTTGGGGTTGTTTGCTTCCTTGGACTTTATTCATGTTCAAAAACCAGTATCGAAGATTCAGAAGAACTTCAATCCGAACAGCTATCAGCTAAACATAACAACGGAAAAAAACATAATGATCCATCAAATATTTATGACCCATTTAAACTTGTTTCTCCTAGCGCACATGGACAATTAACTACATTGGGAGAAGGCTTTGCTTTTACAGAAGGACCGGCCGTAGACAAGCATGGCAATGTATTTTTTACCGACCAACCAAACGATAGAATTTATAAATGGTCTGCAAATACAGGTACGGTATCATTATTTTTAGAAGGCACAGGGCGAGCCAATGGAATGGCTTTTGATAAAGATGGCAATTTGATTGCCTGCGCAGATATGTATGGAGAATTGTGGAAAATTTTTCCTGACGGCAGTCACGAAGTCCTAATTGACAATTACAATGGCAAGCTATTAAATGGGCCAAATGATGTATGGATTAATCCGATAACTGGAGGTATGTACATTACAGACCCCATATTCCCAAGAGGCTATTGGGATGTTGATGATCCACGTGTACAAGATTGGGAGCCAAACCATTCTGAGCAAGCCGATTCAGGTAAGGGTGGCCACGTTTATTATTTAGCACCGGGAGCGACTGAGTTGGTTAGGGTGACTACGATGACCGAATGGAATGACGATTCCTGGCCAAATGGCATTGTTGGAACTCCTGACGGTAAAAAGCTATACGTAAACCAATGGTCTTATAATGGTTCAGGAGGCATTTGGTCTTTCGATATTAATCCTGATGGAACACTTTCTAACATCAACACGTTTGTTCCTGGATTGAATTTCTTGGATGGCATGTCTATGGATGATGAAGGGAATGTTTATGTGAGCGGAGGGCCAGGGGTGAGGGCCTATGATCCAAGCGGCAGCAAAATCCTTGAAATTCCTGTTAACGGACCAACCAACAATGTATTTGCTGGACAAAACAACAAAGAATTGTTCATTACATCCCAAACTTTCATTTCTTCAATAAAGATGAATGTAAAAGGTGTAGAGAAAAATTAATACCCTCAAATCTGTAATCATCATTTAAAATGATGAGCGACGACCAAATATAATTATATGGCTAGATTTTAATAAGTATAAAAAGCACTTTTTTAAAACAAAAGTGCTTTTTCATTGCTACTAGTATTTGAAATTATGTTCGTCTGTTCTTAATTTTCATTAATTTTATAGGGACTAATTCAACCCATATGTCTATAAAATATGTAATCTGTAAAAATTGTGAACGCACATTTAAAGATGAATATAATTTTTGTCCCTATTGCGGACAAGATGATAAAGAAAAATTGACATTGGGCGTTTTGTTTTATAATACCATAAGCAACTATTTTTCGGTTGATGCGAGGTTTTTCAAAAGTTTTATCCCTTTAATGGCTAAGCCAGGGTATTTGCCACAACGCTTTGTACAAGGGAAACGATTGTTGTATTTACATCCAGCGCAAATGTATTTATTTATATCTGTGATTTTTTTCTTTTTGTTTTCATTTATAAGCAGGGATCAAATAGAGAAGGCGAACAGCGTTTTGAATGAAGATTCAAAACCAATTATAAGTAATGATTCAACTAAATTAACCGAAAGATTAAAGGCTCAAGGTATTGAGGTTAGAGGAATAACCGATTTGGATTCGATTTTAAAGGCTCAGAATTCCAATGATTTAAATTCAGATTTTATAAGCTTCGATTTTAACAAAGTAAAAACTGATTCTTTAATTGGATTAAATGCCCCAGAAGCAGACATTTTAAAATCTATGGGAATGCCAGATGATGCTGGGTTTTTCAAAAGAAAACTATATTCACAAATACTTAAGCTTTACAAGCAGCGTAATGGTGGTTCTTTGCTTCAGGGCTTTTATGATAGTATACCCATAGCTATGTTTGTATTGTTGCCTATTTTTGCTTTTATCTTAAAACTATTGTATTATAAGAAGGGAAGTTTTTCGCACCATTTGGTTTTCAGTTTTTATTTCTTTGCCTTTTTATTTATGGTTTTTAGTTTTTTGGTTTTTATTGACTTAGTTTTTGAAATACCTTTTTGGATTGAGCTATTAGTCATGCTATCAACTTTTTTCTATTTGTTTTTAGCAGTAAAACGGTTTTATGGTGAAGGCTATTTTTTTAGTTTTATAAAGAGCAATGTTGCGGCTATGACCTTTTTATTGTTTGTGGCTCCTGCAGCTGCTGGCATCATGTTTTTTATAGCATTTATATTTTATTGATGTAAATCAAAGCTTTTCCTTTAGATACTTAGCAATTTGGGATTCTTTGGATTTCACTATATCTTCGGGAGTGCCAAAAGCTACCAAATAACCACCATGTTCACCACCATTCGGGCCTAAATCAATAATATAATCGGCACATTTAATTAAGTCGATATTATGTTCTACGACAATGATGGAATGTCCGATTTCAATTAAGGCATTAAATGATTTCAATAATTTTTGAATGTCATGAAAATGCAATCCTGTGGTAGGCTCGTCAAATATAAAAAGTGCTTTTTCTTTATTATTTCCTTTGCCTAAAAACGATGCCAATTTTATACGTTGTGCTTCGCCACCAGAAAGGGTAGAAGAACTTTGCCCCAAAGTCACATAACCCAAACCGACATCTTGGAGCGGTTGCAATTTTGTTTTAATTTTAGTTTGCTTGTTTGATTCAAAAAAAACAATGGCATCATCAATGGTTAAGTTTAAAATATCATCAATATTTTTATCTGCAAAAGTGACTTCCAAAACTTCTTTTTTAAAACGTTTTCCTTTACAGGTTTCGCATTCTAGGTGTACATCCGCCATAAATTGCATTTCAATGGTTACTTCACCTTCGCCTTTGCAAGTCTCACAACGTCCGCCATCTACGTTAAAAGAAAAATGCTTGGCTTGATAGTTTCTAAGCGAACTTAATTTCTGATTGGCAAACAAGGTTCTAATGTCATCATAAGCTTTAATATAAGTCACTGGATTCGAACGTGACGATCTTCCAATGGGATTTTGGTCGACAAATTCTATATGTTTGATGATATTGAAATTCCCTTCCAATGAAGTAAACTGACCAGCTTTATCGCTAAAATCGGTTAATTTTTTTTGAAGTGCAGGATATAATATTTTCTTTACCAACGTGCTTTTTCCGCTACCAGAAACACCTGTAATAACTGTGAGCATTTCCAAAGGAAAACGAACATCGATGTTTTTTAAGTTGTTTTCCCTGGCGCCAATAACATCTATGTAATATTTTGAAGTCCGTCGTTTTTTTGGAACTTCAATGGTCATGGTTTCATTTAAATACTGAGCGGTTAATGAATTGGATGCCAATATATCTCTATAAGAACCTTGCGCCACTACATGCCCTCCAAAAGTGCCAGCTTCCGGACCAATGTCAATGATATAATCGGCAGCTTTCATAATATCCTCATCATGTTCTACTACAATAACGGTATTGCCTAAATCACGAAGCGATTTTAAAACCACTATCAAACGTTCGGTATCTTTGGGATGCAGACCAATACTGGGTTCGTCTAAAATATACATCGAGCCAACCAAACTGCTCCCTAAAGATGTTGCTAAATTGATACGCTGACTTTCGCCTCCTGAAAGTGTGTTGGATCGCCTGTTTAAAGTTAAATAATCCAATCCAACATTGGAAAGGAATGATAACCGATTATTAATTTCCTTTAATAATCTGTTGGCTATTTGGGTATCATAATCGCTTAATTCCAGTTGATTAAAGAAATGCGCTAATCTATCCAAAGGCATTTCAACCAAATCGGTTATGGTGGCTCCACCGATTTTGATATAATTTGCTTCAATCCGTAATCGTTTGCCATTGCAAGCTTTACATTTTGTTTTTCCGCGATAGCGCGATAACATGACGCGATTTTGGATTTTATATGCTTTCGCTTCCAATTCGGTAAAAAAGGAATTTAATCCTTCAAAATATTGGTTGCCATCCCAGATAAGTTGTTTTTGTGCTTCGGTTAGCTGAAAATAAGGTTTATGTATAGGAAAGTCGAATTTATGTGAATTATTGACCAATTGATCCCTGTACCAACTCATACTTTCTCCACGCCAAGGAAAAATGGCGTTTTCGTAAATGGATAGTGCGGTGTTTGGAATGACTAAATCATCGTCAATGCCAATAATATCGCCATAGCCTTCGCATTTAGGGCAGGCACCATACGGATTGTTAAAACTGAAAAGATGGATGTTTGGTTCTAAAAAATTAATACTATCCAATTCAAATTTATTTTTAAGGTCTTCGATTCTTAAAACATCATTTCCGACTTTTATCCTCGCGTAGCCTTGTTGTTGTAAGGCTTTCAATTTATCCGTCATGGTTCGTCCTGCTTCCAAATGGATAGGAGCGAGTAGGAGAAGTTTTTCACCTTCGGGAAACGATTTTAAATACTCTACAACATCTGTAACGGTATCTTTTTTGACTTCATTTCCAGAAATTGGCGAATATGTTTTGCCAATTCTGGCGAATAGTAATTTAAGATAATCGTAAATTTCGGTACTGGTGCCAACGGTAGAACGTGGATTGGTGGAATTCACCTTTTGTTCAATGGCAATGGCTGGAGCGATGCCTTTTATGTAATCTACTTTTGGCTTATCGAGCCTTCCTAAAAACTGTCTGGCATAACTCGATAAACTTTCTACATAACGTCTTTGTCCTTCCGCATACAACGTATCAAAAGCCAAACTGGATTTCCCAGAGCCTGACAATCCTGTAATGACTACTAATTTGTTTCTTGGGATAACAACATCAATATTTTTTAAATTATGCAGTTTTGCACCTTTGATAATGATGTTTTCTTTTGGATTTACTTCCGAAATATTAGTAGCCATATATGCATTAGAGAATAAGTTTGTAAAGATAACATAAGTATTTCAACCTAAAAAACCGATTTTATCTTAAAGAAGTATTAAAAAAATATATTAAATTTTGTTTTTTAGGAATGATTGTTGTTATATTTGATTCGTAGATTGCATAAACACATAAATACCAGCCTATAGCACAAAATTACTTTTAAACTATTAACCCCCAAGCAACGAAGGCTACTTCGAAGCATTAAAAGTAATTATTATGCAATACGAACTTATAACAGATGCTACCCTAGTTAGTTGTTACATTAAAGGTGATGAAAGCGCCCTAGAAGTATTAATAAAGCGCCACAAACAAAAAGTCTATAGTTTTATTTATTCGAAAGTTTATGATAAGGATGTCGCCGAAGATATATTTCAGGACACTTTTATCAAAGTTATTCGCACGCTTAAAAAAGGGAATTATAATGAAGAAGGTAAGTTTTTACCTTGGGTTATGCGAATCTCCCATAATTTAGTCATCGATTTTTTTAGAAAAAGTAACAGAATGCCGAAATTTGATAATACCGGTGAGTTCAGTATTTTTTCGGTATTGAGTGATACCAGTCTAAATGCAGAAAATAGCATCATAAAAGAACAAGTAGAATTTGATGTAAGACGCTTGGTTGACGAGCTGCCTGAAGACCAGAAAGAAGTCTTATTGATGCGGATTTATGATGATTTAAGCTTCAAGGAAATATCAGATAAAACGGGTGTTAGCATCAATACGGCATTGGGACGTATGCGTTATGCATTAATTAATTTGAGAAAAATAATTGATAAGCACAATATCGTTTTAACAAATTAATACAATTTATACAATAAAGTAATTTTTGTTGCGTTATTATTTTATTAACGTATAATTTATTAAAATGGCAAAAAATTACTTTAAAACATCCATTGAAACACCAAATGATTTAAAACCTAAAGAAGAAACCATTAATTTTATCCTAAATTATTCGAAGGCTTTAAGTGTTATTAAGTCTGATAAGGTGAAGTTTGAATTAGTATTAAACTAAATCTTTGGAAAAGTCCTAACCAAAATCAGGTTAGGACTTTTTTATTGAGACTTCTTTGTTTTTGATTGATGATAGGAATCAATTACAGATTTCCTACCAATGGTCTTTGTTATGATATCTTTATCTAAATCCCAGCCTCTTGCAGGCGAATAGTCCCTGCCATACCAAATAATCTGTAAATGCAAGTCGTTCCAAATTTCTTTAGGAAATAATCGTTTGGCATCCTTTTCCGTTTGAACCACATTTTTGCCATTGCTTAAATTCCAACGATACATCAATCTGTGGATATGTGTATCAACGGGAAAAGCCGGAATACCAAATGCTTGGGACATGACCACACTAGCAGTTTTATGCCCAACGGCGGGCAAAGCTTCCAAATCCTCAAAGCTTTGGGGTACTTGTCCGTTATGTTTTTCAATAAGAATCTGTGATAATCCATGAATGCCTTTGCTTTTCATGGGTGACAAGCCGACTGGTTTAATAATTTCTCTAATATCTTCTACCGAAAGTTTTACCATATCATACGGATTATCGGCCCTTTCAAATAATAAAGGCGTTATTTTATTCACGCGGACATCGGTACTTTGTGCCGATAACAGCACAGCAATGAGCAGTGTGTAAGGGTCTTTATGGTCTAAAGGAATTGGTATTTCAGGATAAAGCGCATTTAAGGTGTTAATAATAAACGTAACGCTTTCTTGTTTGGTCATTCGGTTGTATTTTAGCAAATACAAAGTTAAAAAAATATGAACACATTAAAAGTAGGAGACAAGGCTCCAAATTTTACCGCCTTAGATGAAAATGGAAATCCAATAGCGATGCAGGATTTTATTGGGAAAAAACTAATTGTTTTTTTCTATCCAAAAGCCAATACGCCAACATGTACCGTAGAGTCTTGTAATTTAAGTGATAATTACAAACTATTGACCGATAAGGGATACGAAGTGATAGGGGTTAGTGCCGATAGCCAAAAAGCACAAGCTAATTTCAAAAAGAAATATAAATTCCCTTACCCTTTAATTGCTGATGTTGACAAGGAAGTCATCAATGCCTTTGGTGTTTGGGGCTCCAAAAAGTTTATGGGAAGAACGTTTGATGGCATCCATCGCATCACCTTTGTTATTGATGAAAAAGGCATCATAACTAAAGTCATTGATGATGTGAAAGCTAAAAGTCACGCCTCACAAATATTGGAGTAAAAAAAATGCCCCAAATAGTGTCTAACTTTTTGGGGCATGTTCAATAATGAGGCTTTTTTTATTTTCTTTTCTTAAGCGTTATTGGTTTTAACGTCTTTAGCGGTTTACGTGTAAATCCAAAAAGGCGGTAATCCTTAATTAAATCGGCAGTTCCTTCAGGTACCATATTTTCCCAGCCCCTTTCACCATCATCAATCATCTGCAAAATTTGTCGAGAAAATATGTGCAAAATGCTTTCGTCATAATCTTTGATATCTATCACTTTACCATTGTATTTGAAGAATTTATATAATTCCTTCATACGTGGATATACTTTTAAATTCTCGCTATTTATAAGTTCTCCCGTATCTGGATCAAGCATAGGGTATAAATACACTTTTAAATCTTTGAAGAATAATTTTCCAAAAGCTTCCAAAATACCACCACTTAAATGGCGATAGTATTTTT
>NCDW01000207.1 GCA_002280395.1 Flavobacteriales bacterium 32-35-8 | reverse complement strand
ATCACAGTTGCCGATGAAAGTGTGTATCACAGGCATACCGTAAAAAGCGGGGAAACTTTAAGTAAGATTGCTAAGCATTATTACAAAGACCCTTCAAAATATCAAGCAATATTTAAGGCAAACTCAGATATTTTAAAAAATCCGGATTTAATCCATCCTGGGCAGGAATTAATCATTCCAAACATATAATAAAAGTAACCTTTATGTCCGTTTGAGCGCAGTCGAAAACCTTATTAACTAGCATTTCGACTGCGCTCCATGTGACAGTATGCATCTAAACAGGTATTGAGATAACTTCTTTTAAGCGTTCTATTTTAGTGTTTTGTTTACCAACTCCAAAATAATTTGAAATTGTTCGTCTTTGGTCATATCTGAATTATCAATTTCAATAGCATCTTCAGCTTTAACCAATGGAGAATCTTCACGATGGGAATCTATATAATCACGTTCTTGAACATTCTTTAATACGTCATCATACAAAACAATATCCCCTTTTTTAATAAGTTCATCATAACGTCTTTGCGCTCGATTTTCAGGACTGGCCGTTAAAAATAATTTAAGTTCCGCATCAGGAAAAACAACCGAACCGATATCCCTTCCATCCATAACAACGCCTTTTCCCTTTCCAAGTTTTTGTTGTTGTTTCACTAACTGACTTCTAACTTCTGAAATTTCGGCTACCCGACTTACAAAACTCGACACTTCAAGCGTACGAATCTGATTTTCAATATTTTCATCATTTAAATACACTTCGGCAAATCCAACATCTTTATTAAACACAAAACTGATGTGAATATCATCTAAATGGGAAACCAGCGCATCAATGTCAAAATGATCCTTATCTATAAAATGATGTTTCATGGCATACCAAGTCACCGCTCTGTACATCGCCCCAGAATCCACATACGTATAACCCAAATGTTTAGCCAAATGTTTAGCCACCGTACTTTTTCCGGTAGATGAAAATCCGTCTATGGCTATGGTTATTTTTTTCATTGGGTTCTGGGTCTTCGGTCTTCGGTCTTCGGTCTTCGGTCTTGGAAGATGATTAGACAAATTTAACTTTTAACTTTTAACTTTTAACTTTTAACTTTTAACTTTTAACATCTATTTGTAATCCGAAAAAATTGGAATTAGCGGCACTGGTATATTTAGCATGCGTGTAACTAAATCTCATTTTATTCAGCTTTATTGAAAATCCAGCCGATATGCCTGAAAAATTCCGTTGCTCATTAATCCGCAGCTCCTCGCCTCTTCTAAAATTATAACCTAATCGGATATTAAATCCTTTTTCAGGAAATAATTCGGCTCCCAAAATGGTATGCCTAATAACCTGACCAAAAAAACCGATTTTCTCAGTGGATTGATTACCACTTAAATCACTTGTTACGCGCGCAGGGTTTGGTCTGGCAATCGGCCATTCCTGTAAATTCTCTAAAGTGATATGCCATCTAATGGGAACATTTTCCAACCGTTGCGACATCCCGAAATCCACCTCAAATGGTAAGGGTTCATTTTGTCCGGCATAGGTCGTTATTTGAGTTCCCACATTTCTTACGGCTATGGCAGCATTAAAATCTATATCATCATTGATGTATAACAAGCCTAAATCTGCCGCCACTCCAAAAGATGAGTATTGTTCTAATTTAGAGGTTATTAATTTTAAGTTACCTCCAAAATAAAAATCGGAATAGCCAATTTGCAATGCGTAACCCAAAGAAAGCGCAGCTTCACTTCCTGTAAAATTTCCTGTTTGGCTCCCATTTTCATCATAACCTTCAAAAGCACCGTAATTCACATAGGTGATACCTGCATGAAATGCTTGTGTGCGTCTATCAACGGTATAGGCATACGCCGCAGAACCATAGCCAATGCCTCCTAAATAACTGACATAATTTACAGCCAATTGATTATCCATAGCTTCATTGATGGTTGCTGGATTAAAAAGGGCTTGCGTCACATCATAATCAACATTTGTCAACACTTTGCCTCCTAAAGCCGCTTGTCTGGGCGATGATACCAAATTAAGAAATTGGTATGTAGATTCGCCCCCAACTTGTGCCATAGTTAAGTAACCACAAAACAGACAAAAAAGAAAGCTGATTTTTCTAATCATATAGAATACAAAGAAAGCAAATCTAACTTAAAACGGTGGTACGTATTATTTATTTTAAAACAAAAAAAGAGGCTGAGTAAAAAGGATTTTTTGTCAACCTGAACTCGTTTCAGGTTCTCATAGTGATTGATAATCATTTTGATGAGATTCTGAATTAAATTCAGAATGACGAATTTTAGCTTTTACTCAGCCTCTTGTTTAATAATATTGATTTTATAATGACTTGGCGTTCGTAACTTTTTGATTTGTGAGTGCCAATTTAATAACATCGCTCATATCGGTTACGTAATGAAACGTCAATCCTTTTAAATAATCGGCCTTGATTTCCTCAATATCCCGTCTGTTTTCTTCGCACAAAATAATCTCTTTAATGCGTGCTCGTTTTGCAGCTAATATCTTTTCTTTAATACCACCAACAGGCAATACTTTGCCACGAAGGGTGATTTCGCCCGTCATCGCCAAACTTTTCTTAACTTTTCTTTGAGTGAATAGGGATACCAATGATGTTAACATGGTAATACCAGCACTCGGACCATCTTTTGGTGTGGCACCTTCTGGCACGTGAATGTGTACATTATAATTTTCAAAAACCGAAGCATTAATACCAAACTCATCGGCATTGGATTTAATATATTCCATAGCAATTGTGGCAGACTCCTTCATCACCGTACCCAGATTTCCCGTTATGGTAAGTAGTCCTTTACCTTTGGATAAAATAGATTCTATAAATAAGATGTCTCCGCCAACACTGGTCCACGCCAATCCCGTAACCACGCCAGCTACGTTATTATTTTCGTATTTATCACGTTCCATTTTGGGTCCACCCAATACTTTAACAATATCTTCGTTGGAAACCTTGATGTTATAATCTTCTTCCATAGCAATGTTTTTAGCAGCATAACGCACCATTTTTGCTATTTGCTTTTCCAATCCACGCACACCAGATTCACGAGTATAACCTTCAACAATTTTTTCTAGCTGTGGTTTACCTATTTTTAAATGGGATTCTGTTAAACCATGTTCCTTTAATTGTTTCGGTAATAAATGACGTCTTGCTATTTCCACTTTTTCTTCTATGGTATAACCGGTAACGTTGATGACTTCCATTCTATCCCGTAATGCGGGTTGAATAGTCGATAAATTATTGGAAGTCGCTATAAACATCACTTTTGAAAGGTCGTAGCCCATTTCCAAAAAGTTATCATAAAATTCGTTATTCTGTTCTGGGTCCAAAACCTCCAGCATAGCAGATGACGGATCGCCTTGATGGGAATTTGATAATTTATCAATTTCATCCAAAACAAAGACCGGATTTGAAGTGCCTGCTTTTTTCAAACTTTGTATGATACGCCCCGGCATCGCACCTATATAGGTTTTTCTATGGCCACGGATTTCAGCTTCATCACGCAAACCTCCCAGCGAAATTCGCACATATTCCCTACCCAAAGCTTCTGCTATGGATTTACCCAAAGATGTTTTACCAACTCCCGGAGGGCCATACAAACAAAGAATAGGCGATTTCATATCGTTACGCAATTTCAAAACGGCTAGATATTCAATGATTCTTCGCTTCACATCTTCTAGTCCGAAATGGTCACGATCCAAAATGCGCATGGCACGTTTTAAATCGAATTTATCCTTGCTGAATTTATTCCATGGTAAATCCAAAAACAGATCCAAGTAATTACGTTGAATGGAATATTCGGCCACTTGCGGATTCATACGTTGCATTTTCGCCAACTCCTTTTCAAAATGCTTGGCTACTTTTTCGTCCCATTTTTTTTCTTGGGCGCGCGCTTTCATTTCCTCTATTTCTTCATCATGGCTGACACCACCCAATTCTTCTTGAATGGTTTTCATTTGTTGGTGCAAGAAATATTCACGTTGCTGTTGGCTCATATCCATTTGAACCCGAGACTGAATATCATTTTTAAGTTCCAATTTTTGGAACTCAACGTTCATATACTTTAGGGTTGCCAAAGCACGTTTTTTCAAATCGTCAATCTCTAAAAGTCTTTGCTTTTCGGCAACGGAAAGGTTCATGTTAGATGATACAAAATTGACTAAAAATGAATTGCTTTCTATGTTTTTTATAGCAAACGAAGCCTCACTTGGAATATTCGGACTCTCTTTAATAATTTGTAAAGCCAAGTCTTTAATAGACTCAATGATGGCAAAAAATTCTTTATTATTAAGCGTCGGTTTCGTCTCAGGAATTTCCCTAATGGTGGCATACATATAAGGATCCTCGGTAATAACTTCTGCTACTTTAAAACGCTTTTTACCTTGAATGATAACGGTTACATTGCCATCTGGCATTTTTAAAACACGTAAAATTTTAGCAACGGTACCAGTTTCGTAAATGTCTTTAACCGAAGGATCTTCTAAAGATTCATCTTTTTGTGACACCACACCAATCACTTTATTGCCTTTATTGGCATCATTGATTAAGCGAATGGATTTATCTCGACCAGCAGTAATGGGAATAACGACACCCGGAAACAAAACCGTATTTCTTAAAGATAAAATAGGCAATGTGTCCGGTAGTTTTTCGTTATTTATTTCTTCTTCATCTTCAGGAGTCATTAACGGAATCAATTCTGAGTTTTCATCAAATTCCTGTAATGACAAACTGTCAAGTGTTATAAAATTAGATTTCTTCATATATAGATTTAAGTCAATCTGTCATTAAGAACAGAATAAACTAATTATAATAATTAATTAATAAATGCACAAAAGTATTAATTATCAACAAGTTATTGAAATAATTAAATTTTTACTAAGACTATAATTTCAATAGTTATGCCATAATGAAGATATGCTACATCTTCCCTGTTTTCTTCAAAATAAATAATAGCACAATAGGAATCGCCAATAAACCAATCATTAATAAATTGGTTTGAAATAACCAGGGAGATAACAATAACGTGATGGCATAACCGCCAATGGCACCTCCAAAATGGGCATCATGGCCAATATTGCCAACTCTGTTTTTCATACCATAAATGGAATATAACAAGTAACCGATACCAAAAATATAAGCAGGGATTGGGATTGGAATAAAAAATATAATCAAACTCATGCCCGGTTGCAATAAAATGGCCGAATAAATAATACCCATCACTGCTCCACTAGCACCAACAGCACTATAATAATATTCATTTTTATGAAAATATAAGGATAGCAAGCTTCCTAACACCAAACTTCCCAAGTAAACAATAACAAAGTTAAAAACACCTAATAGCTCAATCACAACATTGGCAAAAGCGAATAACGAAAACATATTAAAAAATAAATGGGCATTGTCAGCATGCAAAAAACCAGAGCTTAACATTCTTATTTTCTCGCCTCTTTGAACTGGCCCTACTTGAAATTTATACTTTTCAAAGAAATTAAAGTCCCCGAATCCTTTATATGAAATAATGACGTTGGCGGCAATAATAACTATGGTAATGATATCCAAATTGTACATGGCTTAAATGATTAAAGTCAAATTAACTTATATTTGCAAATCTAAAATTAATTCATGCAATTTCTAGTTTATATTTTAGTTTATCCTTTTTTGTGGCTTGTTTCCATTTTGCCTTTTAAGTTGTTGTATTTAGTGTCGGATGCCGTTTATGTATTACTTTACCACCTTATCGGCTATAGAAAAAAAACGGTAACCAACAATTTACGATTGGTGTTTCCTAATAAATCCGAAAAAGAGATTGCAATTATC
>NCDW01000206.1 GCA_002280395.1 Flavobacteriales bacterium 32-35-8 | reverse complement strand
CCACAGATGACACAGATTTTTACAGATTTATTTGGGATGGGAGATTGATTGTTGAAGGGATCAACCCGTATTTGCATACCGTAGAATTCTTTATTGAAAAAAACCAATTTCCTATAGCTCAAGCTCAAGAATTGTATCGTGGGATGGGTGAACTCAACGGAAGTCATTTTTCAAATTACCCTCCTATCAATCAACTTTGTTTTGCTTTAGCCGCCTTATTTGCTGGGAAAAGTATTTTAGGTTCTGTTGTCGTGTTGCGGTTATTAATTATTGCAGCCGATTTTGGAACCCTTTATTTTGGAAAAAAATTACTTGAAAAGTTAGAGCTACCAGTTCATAATATTTTCTGGTATCTGTTAAATCCATTTATCATTATTGAGTTAACCGGCAATCTCCATTTTGAAGGCGTTATGATTTTCTTTTTGGTGTGGAGTTTGTATTTACTGTACTCGGGCAAATGGCTATGGGCTGCATTTCTTTTGGGGATTTCAATTTCAGTAAAATTGATGCCTTTAATATTCTTGCCATTGTTTTATCAGTGGTTTACTAAACAAAATATCATTGTAAATACAAATAAGCAATCTGTTTTTAACAGTGATTTTACTTCGTTGTTGCCTCCTCGCAATGACTATAAAAAATGGATTCATAATTTAAAAAAACTCATGTCGTTTTATGTCATTATTGGAATAACCACACTCCTATTTTTCATGCCATTTTATTTTTCAGGATTTTTAAATAATTATTCAAAAACCATTGGTTTATGGTTCCATCAATTTGAATTTAATGCCAGTTTGTATTATGTAGCCAGGGAAATTGGCTATACATTTAGAGGCTATCTATCCACTACACACTATATTCTGTATATCTTATGCGATCTCCTTTTTATCAAATTCATCCATGCGGATAACTGTACCAAAAGGGAAAGCGTCAGAGTGTATACCATTAGCGTTTTTTCAAAAAAAATACGACAACGATTCAGTTAATAACTTCGATGCTTTTAATTTTATCATTCTATTATTTTACGGCTACAACTGTGCATCCTTGGTATGTAGCAACACTTTTGATTTTATCCATTTTCACAACATATAAATTCCCTTTGGTTTGGAGTTTTGTTATTATGCTTAGCTATTTAGCGTACAGCAATGCCAATGAGACAGAAAATTTATGGATAATCGCTTTAGAATATATAATTGTTTATAGTGTATTTATTTGGGAAGTACTCATAAAAAAAGCCACCATAAAGGCAGCTTGATTTGTAATATATAACCTATTTGCTAGGATTTAAAGACATCTGACGGATTTTTAAAACTTTTAAATTCCAGCATATAATCGTTAGGATCGTTTACAAAAAAGGACGTGTGTTCGCCTAAGTTATCCTTTAAAAACGTGGTTTTATCCACTAATTCCAAATCTTGATCTTTAAGTTTAGCGTAAACCTCATTCCATACATCTAAACCAATCACAACACCAAAGTGAAATGATGGCAGAATTTTACCTTCAAATACATAATTAGGGCTACTAAAATTGAATTTTTCTGCTTTAATAAATGTTATTTGGTGACCAAATAAATTGATATCCACCCAACCAAGTGTGGACCTTCCTATGGAAGCACCTATGCTTGTGTAAAATTTTTTGGTGTCTCTTACACTTAAGCAAGGCAATGACATGTGAAATAATGTGGCCATAAATTTTAATATTTAAAGTGGTTTTAAACTTTCTATTCTATAAATTAAAAAATCTTCGTCTCCATCATCAAAAACCTCTACAAAAGACACTCTAAATTCCTTCCCTACTAGAGATGAATCATTTTTTAAATCAAATTGTTTTAAAACACGAGGATGTACTTCTTCAAAAACCATATCCTCACCATTATCAAACAAAAACGTATAATAACCGTTTTCGTAAGACTTAAAAACAGCTGTTTCCATTTTACTGAAATAATTAATCTAAATCCTCATCGTCTTCATCATCTTCATCAATGGGCTCATCTCCATAATCTTCATCATCATCTTCGTCATCTGAATCATCAACATCGTCAGCTTTTTTAATAACTTCATCTTCATCATCATCCTCTACTTCAATACCAATTTCAGGGTCTTGAATAGCCTCTGGATCGTCAGTCGCAAAATCACCATAATCATCTTCGTCATAATTCTCCATGGTTATAGCTAATTTTTTACTAACTTTTACTAAGTACTTGGTATCTTTAGTAGTCACCTCAACAGCTTCAATGATTTCATTATTGGCATTTCTAAATGATATGATTTGATCTTCATCATAACCATCAGGATATTTTTCAACCAATAAAGCCAAGATTTCTGGGGTTAGCTTTTTAAAATCTACGATAACTCGTTTTAAATTTTCATTTCTATTTTTCATTTATCAAAAGTTTGAATATAGCATTTTTTTATAAACCCAAAAGGTAAGCAAATATTAAAGGTGCCACAATAGTGGCGTCACTTTCTATTATAAATTTCGGGGTATTGATATCTAGTTTTCCCCATGTAATTTTTTCATTTGGCACGGCACCAGAATAAGACCCATAACTTGTTGTAGAATCACTAATTTGGCAAAAATAACTCCAAAAAGGGATGTCGTGCATTTCCATATCTTGGTAAAGCATTGGTACCACACATATCGGGAAATCACCTGCAATACCACCACCAATTTGGAAGAAACCAACTCCTTTTCCAGTTGAATTTTTTGGATACCAATCCGCTAGCCACATCATATATTCTATGCCACCTTTGGTTGTTGTTGGCTTAAATTCGCCTTTGACACAGTATGACGCAAAAATATTTCCCATGGTACTATCTTCCCAGCCTGGAACTATAATTGGTAAGTTTTTTTCGGCAGCGGCTATCATCCAGGAATCTTTTGGGTCGATTTCATAATATTGCTCCAAAACACCAGAATTTAACATTTGGTACATAAACTCATGCGGAAAATAACGCTCGCCTGATTTATCTGCCTTATTCCAAATATCATATAAATGTGATTGCAATCTTCTAAACGCTTCTTCCTCGGGAATACAAGTATCAGTTACTCTGTTGTAATGGTTTTCCAATAAATCCCATTCCTCTTGTGGCGATAAATCCCTGTAATTAGGCACACGTTTGTATGAGTTGTGCGCCACTAAATTCATGATATCTTCTTCAAGATTAGCACCAGTACAAGATATGATATGGATTTTATCTTGACGAATCATTTCTGCCAACGATTTCCCTAACTCTGCCGTACTCATAGCACCTGCCAAGGTTACCATCATTTTTCCTCCTTCAAGCAAATGTGTTTCATAACCTTTTGCTGCATCAACCAAGGCCGCTGCATTAAAATGTAAATAATGATGTTCTATAAATTTTGATATTGGGCCTTTAGTAGTCATCGTCGTCTTCAAATTTAGAATTACTGTTTTTGTTTACAAATGTATTATCAAATGAATTATCGTAACTATCTCCGGCATCTTCATCTTGAAATTTGTAACTAATCATTTTACTGTAAAGTCTGGCCACCAAAGCATTGGATGCTTTGTTATTCTCGTTCGGACAAAACTCCATAATATCAAAACCTACCACATTTTTTTCAGCAAAAACCTGTTTTAAAAAATCCAACGTTTCATACCAAAATAAGCCTCCAGGTTCTGGATTTCCACTATTAGGCATGATGGAAATATCTAATGCAGATAAATCAAATGTAATAAAAACATTCTCGGTCATTTGGTCGATGGCACCATCCATCCACGTATCATCTACGGCCATTTCATGTGCGAAATATGTTTTTTCCACATCAATAACCGTTTTTTCCATGGCATCCATAGAACGAATACCAACTTGGATTAAATTGGTTGTTTGACTAGCTTCATAAGCAGCACAAGCACTATTGAATGAAGAACCTTTGTACGTTTTATTTAAATTGGCGTGGGCATCTAAATGTAAAACCGTTAAATTATTGAACGTTTCATTAAAAGCACGTATGGTTCCGATAGATACGGAATGACTGCCACCAAAAATAGTAACAAACTTGTTCCTTTTGATATATTTTTTAGTGGTTTCGTGTACTGCTTTTACCATAGCTTCTGCTGAACTGCTTTCAGTAACGGCATCGGCTAAATATATGCCTTGCTTATAAACTTCAGTAGCCGTTTCAATATCATAATGCCCCATGCTTTCTGAAGCCTCTAAAAATGCCTCTGGGCCTTTGCTAGCACCACTTTGCGGAATACTTGTTCCTTCATAAGGCACTGGTATTAATACTACTTTTGCGCTTTCTAATTTTGCGAATTCCTCTGGAATTCCAGCGTAGGTCTTAATTTTCATTGCTAATTATATTGTTATTTATTGGTTAATGCGATGTTACCATTAACAGATGCTTTTATTACGTCCGCTTCTTCTGTTTGGTTCATATCGTAACCTAAAATTTTAAGTAAGTCTTCACTTTTTTGTTGTTCACTAAATAATTTGGTAGTTAAATTACCTTCTTCGTCCCTATCAATCAAAATATGTTTTGGCGATGGGATTAGGCAGTGTTGCAATCCTCCAAAACCTCCAATGGTTTCTTGATAGGCCCCTGTATTAAAAAACCCGATGTATAATGGTTTGTCTTTATTGTACTTAGGCAAATAAATCGCGTTCATGTGTTGTTCGCTATTGTAATAATCATCACTATCACAGGTTAATCCGCCCAATAAAACACGTTCGTAGCTGTCATTCCATCTATTAACGGGTAGCATCACAAAACGTTTGTTAATGGCCCAAGTATCAGGCAACGTTGTAATGAAAGAAGAATTAATCATATTCCATTTTTCCCTATCATTTTGCTGCTTTTGATAAAGCACTTCGTATATGGCGCCACCACTTTCACCAACCGTAAAACTACCAAACTCTGTAAAAATATTTGGCACTTCCACTTCTTCTTCATCACAAATCAACTTTATTTGATTGATAATTTCATCAACCATATATTGATAATCGAAATCGAATGCCAAAGAGTTTTTAATGGGGAATCCGCCGCCAATATTCAAGCTGTCCAATGTTGGGCAAATACGTTTCAAACTAACGTAAACCTTTAAACATTTCAGTAATTCGTTCCAATAATAAGCGTTATCCCTAATGCCCGTATTGATAAAGAAATGAAGCATTTTTAGCTTTACCTTTTTGTTTTCTTTTATCTGTGCCCTATAAAAAGGCACTATATTTTTGTAACCAATACCCAAACGTGAGGTATAAAATTCAAACTTTGGCTCTTCTTCGGAAGCAATTCGTATTCCTATGTTTATTTTCTTTTTTAATCCGTTGGTAAGCAATCCAATTTCTTCATAATTATCGATAATGGGAATGCAATTTTTATGGCCGCTATTGATTAATCGCTGAATGTTAGTAATGTATTCGTCTCTTTTGAAGCCATTGCAAAGAATATACGTTTTATCGGTTATTTTACCTTCCGACTTTAAGTTTTCAACAATGTCAATATCAATGGCTGAAGAAGTTTCAATATGAATGTCATTTTTTAAAGCTTCATCCAAAACGTGTTTAAAATGGGAACTTTTAGTGCAGTAGCAATAGCGATATTTGGCTTTGTATTT
>NCDW01000205.1 GCA_002280395.1 Flavobacteriales bacterium 32-35-8 | reverse complement strand
TAATACTGAATTTGTTACAGCAGATGAAGCAGAATTACTAAACTTTACTAATTTACCAGAAATAGAATTTTCACGAGTTCTTAATGTTAAAGGACGTAAGTATGTAGAACAAGGTTTGAAACTTTTGAATAAGTCAGTGGAACTAAATCCAGATTTAGATAATCCATATACTACCAAAGGGGAATAAATGATTTCATTATTAGACCACGGTTATGTAAAATTAATCGATCATATGGGTAATGATGAATCAATAGAAAATGCTGCGCGGGTTTCCTACCAAAAGGGAACCCGTTCCGTTTCTGATACTAAAAAACTCATAAGATATTTAATTAAACATCATCATTCATCACCAACAGAAATGCCTCGCGCTATGGTTGATGTGATGACTTGGTATTCTTGAATTTTTCGGTAGATATAAAAATTAGTGGTATCGCCCTCCATGGTAGAACTTAATGCAAAAATAAGTTCTTTCACGTTGCCCTGCTTCACTTTTTCAACCAAAGATTCTATATTTAAATCATGCGGCCCCACACCATCCATGGGTGAAATTTTACCCCCTAAAACATGGTATAATCCTTTAAAAGAACTGGTGTTTTCAATGGCCATCACATCCCTCACATCTTCAACAACGCATACAATAGCTTTATTCCTATTCGGATTTGAGCAAATATCGCACACCTCCACATCACTGATATTATGACACGATTTACAGAATTTTATATCATATCGCATGGTTTGCAACGCTTCAGAAAGCGCTAAGGTTTGCTCTTTGGGCTGCCTTAACATATGCAATACCAAACGCAATGCCGTGCGTTTCCCAATACCTGGAAGTTGGGACATTTCATTTACGGCGCGTTCTAACAGTTTTGAAGAGAATTCCATAGGTTGCGAATTTACAATTTTAGTTTAATAATGAATACCAAAGCATTTCTAATTATTAGCAATTGTTTTGATTTGTATTTTTGTATATTTCGCTACCTAATTTAAATTATGCAGCCTTTACACGTACTTCTTCTAATAGTTATTTATTTTGGTATTCTCATTTTTGTATCGTATTTAACCAGCAAAGACGACAGTAACGATTCTTTTTTTAGAGCCAATAAATCGTCTCCTTGGTTTTTGGTAGCTTTTGGTATGATAGGCGCCTCGTTAAGTGGCGTTACTTTTATATCCGTTCCTGGCGATGTTGGTTCGGGCATGTTTGGATATATGCAAGTGGTTTTTGGCTATTTATTGGGCTATATGGTTATTGCTTTTGTTTTAATGCCCGTATATTATAGACTTAATGTAACGTCTATTTATGAATATTTAGGTGATAGGTTTGGGATTGTGAGCCATAAAACAGGAGCCGCATTTTTCTTTATATCTCGGGTTTTAGGTTCTGCTTTCAGATTGTTTTTGGTCGCAAGCGTTTTACATGAATACGTATTTAAATATTGGAATTTTCCATTTCCCTTAACCGTCGTTATTTCCGTAGCTCTTATTTTAATTTACACATTTAAAGGTGGCGTGAAAACAGTGGTTTGGACAGATACTATACAAACATTGCTCATGCTCGTCGCTTTGGTTGTCACCATTGTTTTTTGGTGGTTACCATTGTTTTGATATATTCAGAAATGGGATGGGGATTGGGTGATTTTATTGGAAGTGATGCCATTGAAAAATATGATAAGATGTTCTTTTTTGAAGACATTCTGGCGAAAAACCACTTCTTGAAGCAATTCTTGGGTGGTATGTTCATCGCTATTTGCATGACCGGCCTGGATCAAGATATGATGCAAAAAAACCTAACCTGCAAATCCTTAAAAGATGCCCAGAAAAACATGGTGTCTTTTAGTTTGGTTTTGATATTTGTGAATTTCATATTCCTACTTTTAGGAGCTTTATTATTTGTTTATGCTGAAACCAAAGGCATTAAAGTCCCTGTGATTGATGGTGTTGTAAAAACAGATTTATTATATCCTGAAATTGCACTGAACTCCAATTTAGGATTGCCAGTTGCCATATTTTTTACATTAGGACTTATCGCCGCTGCTTATTCTAGTGCAGACAGTGCGCTAACGGCCCTAACAACTTCTTTTTGCATTGACTTTCTTAATATTGAAAAAAGACCAGAAAACACCCAAAAACGTACTCGAAAAAAAGTCCATATTGGCATGAGCGTTTTAATGGTTTTGGTGATTATTTGCTTTTATTATGTATTGAACCAAAGCGTTATTAGTGGCATATTGACGGTTGCAGGCTATACATACGGCCCTTTATTGGGCTTATTTGCTTTTGGAATATTGACCAAATTTAAAATAAAAGATCATTTGGTGCCTTACATAGCAATAGCTTCTGTTATAGCATGCTATATCATTGCTAACATTCCTTCAAATTACTTAGGAGGTTATAAATTTGGATACGAATTGTTAATCGTAAATGGCATATTAACCTTTTTAGGATTAATATTGATTCGTAGAGAGTAACACCAGAGAACAAGCCTCTTCAAAAGAAATCTCATTTTCTTTTAAAATCCTATAAAATTCCGGGTTCTCTGTACCTGGATTAAAAATAACACGGTTAGGCTTTAATGCTACAATATAATCGTAAAAGGCTTTTTGGTTTTCAGGGTTAATATAAAGCGTTACTGTATCTAAATCTTTATAGAATAATTGTTCAGTATCAATATTGACACCAGCAATCTCTCCCGGTTTCTTGCCAATCGCTACAACTTCATGACCATGAGCTATGAGTTTTTGAATAACAAAATTGGAATATCGACTAGGATTTAAAGAAGCTCCTATGACTAATGTTTTTTTATTCATAATGAATGAGTCATAAAAATATAACTTAACTATCTGATTACAAATGTTAAATATTACCAAAAATCAAAAAATAACACAATATCCATACAATCTCTTTCGTTTGTAAAACGACCAATCACTGAATTTATAATTATTTGAGTTAGTCACCACAATAATAAAATTCGAAAAAAGGTTAGTGTTAATTGTAAATGATTAATAGCTAGAAAAATCCGAAATCTCTTCAATTTCGGATTTTTTAATTTTTACCATTTAATAATCGCACTGCCCCAAGTAAATCCACTACCAAAAGCCGCCAAAACCACGTGGTCTCCTTCTTTAATTTTACCTTCTTCCCAAGCTTCGGTTAGTGCAATAATTACAGATGCCGCTGTGGTGTTGCCATATTTCATGATATTGTTAAAAACTTGGTCGTCTCGCAATCCGAATTTTTGCTGAATAAACTGGGCAATTCTTAAATTGGCTTGATGCGGAATCAGCATATCAATATCTTCTTTCTTCAAATTATTTGCCATCAAACCTTCTACAATAGCTTCACTAAAACGCACCACGGCATTTTTAAACACGAATGTCCCATCCATATATGGGAAATAAGACAGATCTTCCTCTTTAGATTCAAGAATTTCTGGTACCCAATGCGCAATACTTGGTGATGCTACAATCAGTTTATCGGCATATTTACCTTCACTATGTAAGTGTGTGGACAACACACCTTTGGTGTTATCTTCTTCCCTAGTTAAAACAGCAGCACCGGCGCCATCCCCAAAAATAACGGTAACAGCCCTACCTCTGGTTGTTTTATCCAATCCGTTGCTATGATATTCCGCCCCAATAACAAGCACATTTTTGTACATACCTGTTTTTATAAATTGGTCGGCCACCGAAATCGCATACACAAACCCCGAACATTGGTTCCTTATATCAAGAGCACCAATGGTTTTCATATCGAGCATATCTTGAATTTGTACGCCGCAACCCGGAAAATAATAGTCGGGGCTCAACGTGGCGAACACAATAAAATCGATATCATCTTTTGTTAAACCCGCACGTTCTATAGCAATTCTCGCAGCTTTTGCACCCATCACGGCCGATGTATCGTCTGTACCTTCCTTAATCCACCGACGTTCTTTAATACCTGTACGCTCTTGAATCCATTCATCGGTGGTATCCATCATTTTAGATAAATCATCATTTGTCACCACATTATCTGGAACATATTTACCTAAACCAATTATTCTCGAATTATACATGACTGTTATATTAGATATACAAAGTACAAAATTAAATCTTCAAAATCCAACATCGTAATCCAAAAATAAGTAGTGTCAGTTTGTCACTTTTTTACTCTTGGCATTTTTGTTGTCTAATAAAACTCATCGAGTTTAAACTAAATCATTAATTATATTCCTGCTCACGTAGGAATGAAAAATAAAAATAATTAAATTATGACAAAAGGAAATATTAATGTTTCGGTAGAGAACATCTTCCCACTTATTAAAAAATTCCTGTATAGCGATCACGAAATCTTTTTACGTGAATTAATCAGTAACGCTACAGATGCTACTTTAAAATTGAAACACCTAACAAGCATAGGTGAAGCCAAAACCGAATATGGCAATCCGAAAATCGAAGTTAAGATTGACAAAGAAGGTAAAAAACTTCATATCATTGACCAAGGTTTGGGGATGACGGCTGAAGAAGTTGAAAAATACATCAACCAAGTGGCGTTTTCTGGTGCTGAAGAATTTTTGGATAAATACAAAGATTCTGCTAAAGATGCTGGTATTATTGGTCATTTTGGACTCGGATTTTACTCCGCTTTTATGGTGGCCGAAAAAGTAGAAATCATTACCAAATCGTATAAAGATGAACCAGCGGCTCATTGGATTTGCGACGGATCGCCAGAATTCACCATCGAACCATCAGAGAAAACAGAAAGAGGTACAGAAATCATTCTTCATATTGCGGAAGATTCTACGGAGTTCTTGGAAGAATCACGCATCAGAACCCTACTTTTAAAATATAACAAGTTTATGCCTATCCCTATTAAATTTGGAACTAAGGAAATAAACGACCCAGATTTCGAACCAAAAACTATTACGGACAAAGACGGTAAAGAAACTAAAGAACCTCATAAAAAAATTACGGTTGATAATATTGTCAACAACCCAAATCCAGCTTGGACGAAACAGCCAGCAGATTTAAAAGATGAAGATTATAAAAGCTTTTATCGCGAATTGTACCCGATGCAGTTCGAAGAGCCTTTATTCAACATTCACTTAAATGTAGATTATCCGTTTAACCTGACTGGGATTTTATATTTCCCAAAAATGGGTCAGGATATGAACATCCAAAAAGATAAAATTCAACTGTACCAAAATCAGGTATATGTAACCGATAATGTAGAAGGCATTGTACCAGAATTTTTAACCATGCTTCGTGGAGTGATTGATTCTCCAGACATTCCGTTAAACGTTTCGCGTTCATATTTGCAAGCGGATGGTGCGGTTAAAAAGATTTCATCTTACATCACTAGAAAAGTTGCGGATAAATTAAAATCGCTATTCACTAGCAATCGTGAAGATTTCGAAAAGAAATGGAACGATATTAAAATCGTGATTGAATACGGCATGCTTTCTGAAGAAAAATTCTTTGAAAAATCGGGTGACTTTGCATTATATCCAACAGTTGATGATACGTATTTTACCTATGATGAATTATTCAACAAAATAAAAGCAAATCAAACGGATAAAGATGGCAAGTTGGTGATTCTGTACGCTTCTAATAAAGATGCACAACACAGCTACATTGAAATGGCAAAAGCCAAAGGCTATGAAGTGCTATTGTTGGATTCGCCAATCGTATCCCATTTAATCCAAAAATTAGAATCTACAAAAGAAAACATTTCGTTTGCACGTGTAGATGGCGACCATATTGATAATTTAATCAAGAAAGACGATACTAAAATTTCTAAGCTTTCTGAAGAGCAACAAACCGCTTTGGAAACGCTTTTGAAAGAAGTGATTCCTTCTGAAAAATTCATGGTACAATTAGAAGCTATGGACAGCGACGCCTCGCCATTCATCATCACACAACCAGAATTTATGCGCCGTATGAAAGAGATGCAACAAACTGGCGGTGGCGGTATGTTTGGCATGGGCAGTTTCCCAGAAATGTACAATTTGGTGGTGAATACCAACTCTAAGTTAGTCGGTGATATTTTAGAAACAAAAACTAAAAACAAGCAGGAACGTTTGATTAATCAGAGTTTAGACTTAGCTCGTTTATCACAAGGTTTGTTAAAAGGTGAAGAACTTACAAACTTTATTAAACGTAGTTATGAGATGATAAAATAGTTATTCCTGCGTAGGCAGGAATCTCATGATGAAATTTCAAAATTTGTATAATAAAAAACCACTTCGCTTTGAAGTGGTTTTTTTATGGAATTATTTATTCTTCTTTTTTGATTTTTCTTTTTTCGCTTTAGCCTTTTCCTTTTTTGCTTTTTCCTTGGCTTTAGCTTTTTCTTTTTTGGCTTTCTCCTTCTCTTTTTTCTTTTTCTCCTTTTCTTTATCTTTTTTACTCGCTTTCTTTTTCTCCTTCTTCTCTTTTTTTTCTGCCTTTTTTGATTTTTTGGTTA
>NCDW01000204.1 GCA_002280395.1 Flavobacteriales bacterium 32-35-8 | reverse complement strand
TTAATCAATCCTATTCGTCTTAGTAAATCTTCTGGAGAATCTGCCTCAAATTCACTTTTACATTTATTCCATTCTTTGAAGAAATTATTATAAGAAGGGTGACTAAAAACGAGTATATTATCTTTTCTATCTGTGAATTTATTTATTGTTTTCCAAAAACTATCAAAAAGCAAATCTTTACCAATTTTACTTTTCCCAAATATTAAAATTGGAAGATTAAACTCATTTGAAATTTTTGAAATCTCTTTGGCACAATAAATTTGGATATTATTAAACAATTCCATGTCAACAAATTCCTTTAAACCCTCCGTTTTTTTCGTGTGAATAAACGTTTTATTAAAAATAACACATTCACTATCAAAATTTTCAATCAATTCATTTCCCTTGAAGTGACTTCTCAAGCTTTGTCCAGATGGACCGATGAAAAATCTCTTTTTTTCATATTCAATTTTTCCTGGATTGTCACCAACAATAATATATTTCAACTTTGAAGAGTCATACTGTTGTTCATTAAAACAATATTTCACTTGTAATGCATCAAGTCGATTTTTAAACTCTTCAATCATTATTTTCAATTATTAAAATTCATACCACAATCAACGGCTAGTGGCTAAAGGCTAACGCCTAACACCTAACACCTAACACCTAACACCTAACACCTAACACCTAACAAAACTAAAAAATCTCCAAACTACCCTTGCCTTCCCTAACAACTGCGGGTTCATCTCCAGATAAATCTATAACCGTAGATGCTTGATTATCGCCATAACCACCATCAATGACCAAATCGACCAAATCGTCCCATTTTTCTAAAATGAGTTCTGGATCTGTTGTATATTCCAAAACTTCATCATCATCCCTTATGGATGTTGAAATAATAGGATTTCCCAAAAGTTTTACAATCTCAATAGCTATATTATTTTTAGGCACTCGAATACCGACCGTTTTTTTCTTTTTGAAAGGATTTGGTAAATTGTTTGAACCAGGAAGAATAAATGTATAAGGTCCTGGAAGTGCTCGTTTTAAAATCTTAAAGGTTGTACTGTCTATTTGTTTTACATAATCACTTAGGTGACTTAAATCGTGACAAACAAAAGAAAAATTAGCCTTTTCAAGCTTTACGCCCTTTATTCTTGCAATGCGTTCCAATGCTTTTAAATTGGTAATATCACATCCCAAACCATACACCGTATCGGTCGGGTAAATAATGAGTCCGCCTCTTTTTAGAATAGCCACGACCCTTTCAATCTCTTTCGGATTTGGGTTTTCTTCATATATCCTAATAAACTCAGCCATAATATGTATCTTGCTTTAGCGTTTACAAAGTAAATATTATTTTTTATTATGAAGCACTTAAAGTATCTTTTCTTATTATTTGTCATCTATAGTTGTTCAAACAAAACGGAAGAAGACATATTGACAGATATCCCATTAGATCCTACCAAATACTATCAAGAATTTGATGTTTCTTATGGAAACGATGGAGATCAAAACTTTGATGTATACTTACCCGCCAACCGAACATCATCTACTAAAATAGTAATTTTGGTACATGGCGGAGGTTGGACTTCTGGTGATAAAAGTGATATGAATCCCATTAAGGATATTATTCAGCAAGATTTCCAGAATGTAGCGATTGTTAATATTAATTATAGACTAGCAGATGTCAATAATACTCCGTACCCCATGCAAATTGAAGATATAACCTCCATTATAAATTACCTAAAAGAAAACAAAGTTAAATATACCATATCGGAAGATTTCGGATTTATAGGAATTAGCGCGGGAGGGCATTTATCACTTTTATGGAGTTATGCTTTTGATGATTTTAATGACATAAAGATGGTTTGCAGTATTGTGGGACCAACGAATTTAACAGATCCTGCATACTTAAACAATACCGATCCTGTTTTACAGGAATTATTAAACTCATTTGGCGCAGATGCGGAGTTGTCTTTCTTAGAAGAAGTAAGCCCTTATCATCAAGTGCCTGCTACGGCGCCACCAACTATTTTATTTTATGGTGGACAAGACCCTTTAATTCCTACTACACAAGGAACGGATTTAAGGGACAAACTTCAAAACCTGGGTGTTACGCATGAATTTACCTTGTATCCTAACGCAGGACATGGTTGGGAAGGTTTAGAATTATTAGACACTTGGTTAAAACTCAAAGCTTTTATGCAAACAAATCTCTAAACAATCAAGCTCTTATAATTACCCAATCACTTCTAACTTAGCAAAACGCAATAATAATTTTTTCACGCCGCCATGCTGAAAATTGATTTCAGCTTTTATATCGGCTCCAGCACCTTCAATTTTAAGAACTTCTCCAGTACCAAAACGAATGTGCTTTACCAAATTGCCCACTACTAATTTACTATCAAATAAATTAACGTTCCCATTGGTTTGTCCGACTGGTTTTAAGTTTTTGGGCGTAGTTACTTGAAATTTTTCAGTGGCTTCTTTTGAACTTTTTCCTTTGTTAAACTCAACTTGTTTCGCTGGTTTAAATCGGATTCGGTTAGGCTCAACGTCTCCAAAAATATCAGCACTTAACATTGGATTAAAACGTAGTTCTTCTGGCGGTGTTAAAATTTCAACATATTCCTCATCTATTTCATCTATAAAACGGCTAGGCTCAGAATCCACTAATTTTCCCCAACGGTATCTTGATAAAGCATACGTTAAATAAGCTTGCTTTTCGGCCCGTGTCAACGCCACATAAAATAATCTTCGCTCCTCTTCCAGTTCACTTCGTGTATTCATGCTCATGGCACTCGGGAATAAATCTTCTTCCAAACCGACAATAAACACATTAGGAAATTCCAAGCCTTTTGCCAAATGGATGGTCATTAATGCGACATGATTGGCATCGCCTTTATCAGCATCCAAATCCGTTGCCAAGGCAACATCTTCTAAGAACTCTGCTAAAGACCCTGTAGTATCGGCTATTTCTTTCTGACCTTCCACAAAATCCTTCATACCATTTAAAAGCTCTTCAATATTTTCCATTCTTGTAACGCCCTCAGGTGTACCATCTTTTTTGAACTCATTTATTAATCCGCTGGTTCTAGTAACGTATTCTGCCAACTCAAATACATCGGCTGTTTGATTCAATACTTGGTAACTTTCTATAAGCGTCACAAAATCCTGAAGTTTATTTTTTGTCCCAGAATTTATATTGATATCAACTTTATCGATGTTTTTTAAAACTTCAAAAATGCTTCGGTTATAGCCGTTGGCAGCAACAACCAATCTATCAATGGTAGTCTGACCAATGCCACGAGGTGGAAAATTTATAATGCGTACCAAAGCCTCTTCATCTGCTGGATTTACAACCAATCTCAAATACGACAATACATCTTTAATCTCCTTGCGTTGATAAAAAGACGTACCACCATAAATTCTATAAGGAATATCACGCTTTCTCAATGCATCTTCAATAGCACGGGACTGAGAATTGGTTCTGTACAAAATAGCAAAATCACTATTCTTTAGCTGGTGGTTCATTTTCTCTTCAAAAATGGTACTAGCTACGTAACGTCCTTCATCACCATCCGTCAACGACCGATGTACTTTTATTTTAGCACCTTCATCATTGGCGGTCCAAACCACTTTATCAAGTTTCGTCTGATTTTTTTCAATGATGGAATTCGCTGCATTGACGATGTTTTTTGTAGAACGATAATTTTGCTCCAATCGAAAAACCTTCACATCATCATAATCCTTTTGAAAATTCAAAATATTATTGATGTTGGCACCACGAAACGCATAAATACTTTGCGCATCATCACCTACCACACAAATATTCTGGAATCTATCGGACAATGCTCTAACAATTAAATACTGCGAATGGTTGGTATCTTGGTACTCATCAACCAAAATATATTTAAACCTATTTTGGTATTTCATCAACACATCAGGAAAACGCGTTAATAATTCATTGGTTTTCAACAATAAATCATCAAAATCCATGGCACCAGCCTTAAAACATCTATTTACATATTCTTTGTAAATATCCCCCAAACGTGGTCGGCGCGCCATAGCATCTGCCTCTATCAACTCTGGATTTTGAAAATACGCACGAACCGTAATTAAACTGTTTTTATAGGATGATATTCTGGAGCGTATTTGTTTAGGTTTATAAATATCCTTATCCAAATTCATTTCCTTGATGATGGCACCTACCAACCTATCGGAATCTTGTGTATCATAAATGGTAAAATTA
The DNA here is from genome assembly GCA_002280395.1 of Flavobacteriales bacterium 32-35-8. Taxonomy (GTDB): domain Bacteria; phylum Bacteroidota; class Bacteroidia; order Flavobacteriales; family Flavobacteriaceae; genus Confluentibacter. Next base: position 689 of record NCDW01000204.1, on the reverse strand, counting down.
CTTGGATAACCCAATTTATCAGCTTCACTACGTAGAATTCTAGCAAATACAGAGTGAAATGTGCCCATCCACAAGTTTTTGGCCTCACTGCTTCCAACAATGGTCGCGATTCGCTCTTTCATTTCCTTTGCGGCTTTGTTGGTAAATGTTAAAGCCAATATATTGAAGGAATCCACGCCCTGACTCATCAAATATGCAATTCTAAATGTAAGCACGCGTGTTTTGCCAGAACCTGCACCGGCAATAATAATCATGGGGCCATCTTTTTGCAAAGTAGGCTCTAATTGTGCGTCGTTTAACTGACTTAAATACTTTTCCAAAACTTTTTGTAATTAAGACGTGAAATTAACCATTGTTAGGCTTTTAGCTGGTTTTTATGATTAATAATTATAAACAATTACCTTTTAATAAGTTCAATTTTCCTTACCATCACCCGTCATGGCATTTAATAATCCTGCTTTTATATTGAGCCACAAAAAGCTTTAAAAGATTTAATCTGGATCTTCGAATTTCGCTCCGCTCATTCAAAGATGACCGCCACGAATTTCCATGGATAAAGACAAGTTAGCTTAATTATATCAATATCCCTAAATCCAAGGATAGCCGCTCTCTAATTGATACACCGGTTTTATCTAACCATTCTCTGCAATCAAAATCATAATTAAAATACCCAGCACTACTAATAGGAG
>NCDW01000203.1:5006-8126 GCA_002280395.1 Flavobacteriales bacterium 32-35-8 | reverse complement strand
AGTCAAAATAAAAATCGATTCGGCCTAAATTTATACCGTAACATCCCACTTGGTTTACAAGCATGTTTTTATCGTCTATATTTTTTATGATAGTTGGTTTTGATAAAAATGTGTGGGTGTGGCCACCAATAATTAAGTCGATATTTTTTGTAGCGGCGGCTAATTTTAAATCACTCATTTTGTTTGGATTCTCCTTGCTATAATCATATCCTAAATGGGATAAACAAATAATTAAATCGCAGCGTTCATCATCTTTTAAAATCCGCGTCATTTCCTGGGCCATTTCTACTGGATTTAAGTATTTGGTTTCTTTATACATGTTTTTGTCAACCAAACCGTCTAATTCAATACCTAATCCGAAAACGCCAATTTTAATAGATCCCTTTTTAAATATCCGATAAGGTTTAACATATGTGTTCATTATTGTGTTCGAAAAATCATAATTTGAGCAGATAAAATCGAATTTGGCATGTGGTAATTGTGCATATAATCCATCAATGCCATTATCAAAGTCATGATTCCCAATGGTTGACGCATCATATTTTAACATGCTCATCAACTTAAACTCCAATTCACCGCCATAATAATTAAAGTATGGGGTGCCTTGAAAAATATCGCCGGCATCAAATAAAAGTGTATCCGGATTTTCATTTCTAATGGATTCAATTAAACTAGCTCTTCTGGCAACGCCGCCTTTATTGGCATTTCGGCCATCTTCTGGTCCAAAGGCATCAATATGGCTATGTACATCATTGGTATGTAAAATGGTTATTTGTGATGTTTGGGCTGGGGTTGTAAACGACTGTAGTCCCAAACCACCAAGAGTTAAGGCCCCGGTGGCTACTGATGTTTTTTGTAAAAAATCCCTACGTTTCATATCTTAATCTCAATTGCTAATTTGAATGAACCTGTCGTCTCTTATCGGACTTATAGTATCTACTTTTTTAAAATGATCTATCAAAGCGTATCTTACTTTGTAATTTAAATCGTGAACGCCTCTGTTTCGTTTAAAAAAGGTCATGTTATCGCCACCATTATATAAATAATCATTAGTTAATACATAATAGGTCTTTTCGTCTTCAATATCTTTTCCATTTATAGTAGCTTCAATAACATTAAAATTGGTATCAATAACTAGTTTTAATTTTGAAATGGGATGGGCTTTTTTTGCCTCACTTAAATAGGCAACCAAACTATCTATTTGAGTTCCTTTCATTTCAACTGCCAAAAGGGTGTTTTCAAAAGGCATCAATTCAAAAGCAGTTCTAGTTGTAATGTTTCCTTTAGAAATTATGGAACGGATTCCGCCATGATTTAATAAAACCATGTCTATATTTTTTCCAGTTCGGCTTTTAAAAATAGGATTTGCCTCTTCAAAAGCAGCATCGGCCATAAAATTTCCAATGGCGGTATTAAAATCGCCATCAGTTTTGGTATAAGTGTCCACCGAATATGCCAAAACACTATCTAAATCATTATTTATATGGTTTCTGTAAGGTTTTATAAAAGCTTCAATCTCATTGTTGGTAGCTATGCTATCTGAAATTGAAATTTGTTTTCCTTCAATTTTAGAGAGGTAAAAATGTGTTTCTTTGCAACCGATAAAGAATAATAAAAACAAACCGAAAAAGAGAGGTTTAAAAGTCATATTATAGATACTTGTGAAATTTTGCTAATATTTTGAATCTACTTTTGCTACCTTTGCGCAAAGTATAAAGGTAAATGTTTTTAAGGGCTTTTAAAGAGAATTCAAATAAAAAGTATTTGAACAAACTATTATCAAATCGTTACGTAAACGTTGGTGACAGTAAGATTGAAAGCTTGGGCATTATCTTTAATTTGGGTGAGAATGAAGATTTTGGCTTGTTTAAAAATTTAGCGTCAAAAATAAAGGTAAACCCCAATAATTTTAAGGTCATAGGTTTTTCTAGAGATAAGAAAGCCAATTTAAATACTTGGGATTTATGTTTTAATCCAGATGATTTTGGATGGAATGGCGTCATAAAACATGTAGAATTGCAATCGTTTCTCGATAAAAAATTCGATGTTTTAATTAGTTATTATTTGTCGGAGGATTTCGAGTTGAAATTGATGACGGCCAAATCAAAAGCACAATTTAAAATTGGTAATTTACAGACCGATTTCAGATTGAATGACTTAATCATAAACACTAATTTGAACGAATTCGATGTATTTGAAAACGAGGTTTTTAAATACTTAACTATATTAAATAAAATTAAAAAATGAACAGTAAGTTTCTAGGAACTGGAGTTGCTTTGATTACACCATTTAAAACGGATTTAAGTGTAGATCATGAGGCCTTAACAAACATCGTAAACTTCAATATAGATAATGGAACGGATTATCTTGTAATTTGTGGTACAACAGCAGAGAGCGTAACCGTTACTAAACAAGAAAAGCAGGATATTATAGAAACTGTTGCTAAAGCTAATAATGGGCGTGTGCCTATGGTATTGGGAATAGGTGGAAATAATACCATGCAGGTTATTGAAGAAATAAAAGCAACCAATTTAAGTAATATGGATGCCATTTTATCGGTGTCGCCTTATTATACTAAGCCAACACAAGAAGGTATTTATCAGCATTTTAAAGCCATTTCAGAAGCATCACCTGTTCCTGTGATTTTATATAATGTTCCTGGACGTACATCCAAAAACATGGAGCCAGAAACGACTTTAAGATTGGCAAACGATTTTGAAAATATTATAGGAATCAAAGAGGCATGTAATAATGTTGCCCAATATTTAAAGTTGTTAAAAGACAAGCCAGAAGATTTTTTAATTATTTCTGGAGATGATGATTTGGCACTTGGAGTTGTTTTAGCAGGAGGTGCTGGTGTTATATCTGTGATAGGGCAGGCGTTTCCTAAAGAATTTTCAAAAATGATTCGTCTAGGGTTGGAAGGTAATGCCAAAGAGGCATACAAACTTCATTTTAAATTAATGGATGTTATTGGTTATATTTTTGAAGAGAATAATCCTGCAGGAATTAAAGCCGTTTTTGAAGCTTTAAATCTATGTCAAGATACCGTAAGATTGCCATTGGTTCCGGCTTCAAATGGTTTGAAAGCTAAAATTACCGATTTTGTAAATCAATTTT
>NCDW01000203.1:0-4950 GCA_002280395.1 Flavobacteriales bacterium 32-35-8 | reverse complement strand
CTTAAACCTTATTTATACTGTGTTTTAGAGATTATTTTCGTGTGAAAATTATATTTTTAAAATCCATTATAATAACTTAATTTTGCCTCTTGTTTGAAATTGATGAAATGGCTTAATGAGGGTTTCAGTAATAGAACTTTAATTCAATTAAGCAAATTACATCTGACAGATAAAAAGCAAAGCAAATAGATGAAGCATTTTCTTTACATATTAATTGTACTTTCAGTTTTAAGCTCTTGTAGTGAATATCAAAAGGCCTTAAAATCTGAGGATATTGCTGAAAAGTTTAAGTTGGGGGATTCTCTTTACAACCAAGGTAAGTACGAAAAGGCAACAAACTTTTTGCACAAATCGTTCCAAGCTACAGAGGAAAACCTCAGGCAGAAAAATTGATGTACCTATATTCCAACACTTTTTACAAAATGAGGGATTATCATACATCTTCTTATCAATTTGAACGTTTTGTGTCTAGTTACCCTGCTAGCGAGAAAGTTGAAGAAATAGCTTTTTTAAGCGCCAAGAGCTATTACATGTTGTCTCCTGCATATTCAAAAGATCAAACAGAAACAAAAAATGCCATTGAAAAGTTGCAAAACTTTCTTAATATGTATCCAGAATCTGAATATGCTGCAGAAGCAAATAAGCTTTTTAAGGAACTGGATTTTAAATTAGAGAAAAAAGCATATGAAATAGCCAAACAATATGCATTGATAGCTCCAGGCTACACTAGGGATTTCAATGCCGCCATAAAATCTTTCGACAGTTTTATTTTTGAATTTCCAGGTTCCACACTAAGGGAAGACGCTTTGTTTTATAAATTTGATGCCGCTTACCAACAAGCCATGAATAGTGTAGAGAGCAAAAAAGAATTCAGGCTCAAGGAGGCGAAAGAATATTACACATCATTTAAAAAAGCTTACTCAGATTCGAAATATATACAAGATGCCGATAAAATGGCCCTTAGTTTAGATGAAGAATTAAAAAATTACAGCAATAAAAGTTAAATAGTAATACAATGGATTTAAAAAGAACCAATGCTCCAGTTAATACCATCACTTACGATAGAAACCAAATAGATGAACCAACAGAGAACATCTATGAGTCAATTTCCATCATTGCGAGACGTGCCGAGCAAATTAACACAGAGATTAAAAGAGAACTAATTGATAAGTTGGAAGAATTCGCAACTTATAATGACAGTCTTGAAGAAATCTTTGAAAACAAAGAACAAATTGAGGTGTCTAAATTTTATGAAAAATTACCAAAACCTCATGCGTTGGCCGTTCAAGAATGGTTAACAGATAAAATCTATTTTAGAAATACTGAGGACGATTCCCAGGAATAATTTTAAAATGTCAATATTAAGCGGCAAAAATATACTACTGGGCATAAGCGCTGGTATTGCCGCTTATAAAACAGCTTCTTTAGTAAGGTTATTTGTGAAAGCTGGTGCTAACGTTAAAGTCGTTATGACACCTGCTTCTAAAGATTTTATTACGCCTTTAACCTTATCCACCCTTTCAAAAAATCCTGTTTATTCTTCGTTTACTAATGATGAAGATGACCATGCTGTTTGGAATAGTCACGTAGATTTAGGGCTTTGGGCGAATATCTTCGTCATAGCTCCTGCAACCGCCAATACCTTATCGAAAATGGCTAATGGCATTTGCGATAATTTATTGCTTGCAACTTATTTGTCGGCAAAATGTCCAGTCTATTTTGCACCTGCTATGGATTTGGATATGTATAAACATGAAAGTACTTTACAATCTTTCAAAACATTGAGAAGCTACGGTAATATCATGATTCCTGCCACAAGTGGTGAATTGGCTAGTGGTTTAGTTGGAGAAGGTAGAATGGCAGAGCCAGAAGATATTTTACAATTTATTGAAAATGATATTCTAGATAAATTACCCCTCAGAGGGAAAAAAATACTTATTACTGCAGGGCCTACTTATGAAGCCATCGATCCCGTTCGATTTATTGGCAATCATTCCAGTGGTAAAATGGGTTTTGAAATTGCTAAGGAATCTGCCAATTTAGGTGCTGAGGTTATTTTAATCACGGGGCCAACCTATGAAAAAGTAGTACATAGTTTAATACATGTTATTCCTGTGGTAAGCGCAGAAGAGATGTACAACGCTGCACATACCTATTTTAAAGAAGTAGATGTAGCCATTCTATCAGCCGCAGTAGCAGATTTTAAACCAAAAGAAGTCGCAGCCCAAAAAATAAAAAAGACCGCAGATGCGTTAACTTTAGAGTTAGAAAAAACTAAGGATATTTTAGCCTCTTTGGGTGCTATCAAAACCAATCAATTTTTGATAGGTTTTGCTTTAGAAACCAATAATGAAATCGAGAATGCAAAAGACAAGCTTAAAAGGAAGAATTTAAATTTAATTGTCTTAAATTCGTTAAACGACTCTGGAGCTGGTTTTAAAAACGATACTAATAAAGTCACGTTTATAGATGATAAAAACCAAATAACTGAGTTTCAATTGAAGTCAAAAACAGAGGTTGCGAAAGACTTATTAAATGAAATTATTAAACAACTTAATGCGTAGTATTACAATCATTTTATTTTTGTTTTTTGCCATTTTTACAGGATTCTCCCAAGAGTTAAACTGTAATGTTGTGGTGAATGCGCGCCAAACGGGGAATGAGAATTTACAGATTTTCAAAACACTCGAAAATCAACTGACCGAGTTTGTCAATAATACAACGTGGACCAATAGAACATTTTCAGCCCAGGAACGTATTAATTGCAGTATGAATATTACCATTTCAGATTATAGTGGTGAATCGTTTCAAGCCACTATTCAGGTGCAATCTTCTCGTCCCGTTTTTGGTTCTTCTTATACAACGCCTATTTATAATTATAATGATAGGGATTTTTCATTTAGATATTTAGAATTTCAAAATTTAATTTTTAATCCAAACCAATACGAATCCAATTTAGTATCGGTTATCGCTTTTCATGTCTATATGATTTTGGCTTTAGATGCAGATTCGTTTAGTAAAGGTGGCGGGGAGACTTATTTTAAACAAGCGCAAATCATTTCTAATTATTCCCGACAAGAGAATTATAGAGGCTGGAAATTAGAAGATGGACTTCAAAGTCGCTTTGCTTTAATAGACAATGTGTTGTCTACAACCTTTAAAGAGTTTAGGGATGTTGTTTACATTTATCATAGGGAAGGTTTGGATGTGATGGGTGAAAATCCGAAAACAGGAAAAGAAAAAATCGCTACCGCTTTAAAACAGTTTGAAACGATGAATAGCAGGCGACCAAATTCGTTTTTATTACGCACGTTTTTTGATTCTAAAGCAGACGAAATTGAACAAATATTCAGTGATGGGCCTAATGTGAATATTGCTAGCGTTAAAGAAACCTTGCAAAAAGTAGCCCCTATGCACAGTAGCAAATGGCAAAATATTAAGTTTTAGGTTTTCAAAGTTTTTAACCAACAACTAACAACCAGCAACCATTAACCAAGACATGTTAGTATCACTTTCCATAAAAAATTATGCTTTAATTGATAATCTCCAAGTTAGTTTTAACAACGGATTTTCAATAATAACGGGTGAAACTGGTGCAGGAAAGTCTATACTTTTGGGAGGCTTATCGTTGGTTTTAGGAAAGCGTGCTGATTTAAGCAGTTTAAAAAACACGGATGAAAAATGCGTGATTGAAGCTGTTTTTAATATTTCAAACTATAATTTAAAATCGCTCTTCAAGACAGAGGATTTTTATTATGAAGAGCAAACCATCATCCGTAGGGAAATTTTGCCTTCAGGAAAATCCAGGGCTTTTGTAAACGATTCTCCCGTAAATTTGAATAGTCTGCAATTGTTAGGCGAACGCTTGATTGATATTCATTCGCAACATCAAACACTGGAATTAACAAGTAATGATTTTCAGTTTCAAATTATTGATGCCTTAGCAAATAATGATGCTGAACTTCAAAATTATAAATCGGAATTAAAACTTTACAAATCACTTAAAAAGGAGCTAAATGAATTGCTTCATTTTCAAGCAGAAGCCATTAAAGAACACGATTACAATACATTTTTACTAAATGAATTGGTAGAAGCTAACTTGGTTGTGGGTGAGATTGAATTGCTTGAAGAAGAATATGAAACCTTAAATAATGTTGAATCCATAAAGGAAAAGCTGGCGGAATCCTATCAGCTTTTGGGCGAAGAGCAAATAGGCATCATTTCAACATTAACCCTGTTGAAAAACAGTCTTCAAAAATTAGCGGGAATGTCTTCAAAATACGAGGATTTATTTACTCGAGTCAATAGTAGCTTGATTGATTTGGATGATGTTTTTGCCGACATTGACGGGCTACAAGAAAACCTAGAGGCTAATCCAAGTAGATTGGAAGAAGTTAATGTAAAACTTCAAAAGCTTCACAATTTGATGCAAAAACACGTGGTGGCAGATGTTCCTGAATTAATTACCATAAAAAATAACTTAGAAGAGAAAGTGTCATACACCGAAAATTTGGATGATACCATTCAAAAAAAGTACAATGAAATTTCGAAGAAAGAAGAAGAATTAAACACCATTTCTCAAGTCATTCATAATAAACGCTCTGAAGTCATTCCATCATTAGTCGAACAATTACAAAGTCTTTTAAAAGATTTGGGAATGCCGAACGCACAATTTAAAATTGAGGTGATTTATGGCAATGATTTTTTTGCAAACGGAAAAGATGCACTGTCGTTTTTGTTTTCAGCCAATAAAGGAGGTAGTTTTAATGAGTTGAAAAAAGCAGCTTCTGGCGGGGAATTGTCTCGGATCATGCTCGCTATAAAGTCCGTTTTATCAAAATACATTCAATTACCAACTATTATGTTTGATGAAATTGATACAGGGGTTTCTGGTGAAATTTCCAATAAAATGGGCGATATCATGTTGGAAATGAGCAAAACCATGCAAGT
>NCDW01000202.1 GCA_002280395.1 Flavobacteriales bacterium 32-35-8 | reverse complement strand
ATGAGTTTTTCATCATTTCATAATCTATTATTTTATATTGATAACACATATACTATTGTCAATCATTGTTATTCCATTTGTGCTCATTACTTATGTAAGAGCCATAACCAATAATATTGAAAAACATAAAAAAATAGCTAAAATAACATTTCCACTTTGGTTTTATGTAGCGGTATCAGGTGTTATTGTTTATATCATGATTTCTCCATATTATGCATAACGAGAAACGAAGCCATCTGTAAAATGAAAACCAAAATAACCTTTTATCTTTTATCTCTTGTCTTTTGTCTCAAAACAAATGCGCAATGCGCTATGTGTAGAGCGGTTTTGGAAAGTGAAGAAGGTCAAACCGCCGCACAAGGCATTAATGATGGCATTGTTTATCTCATGGCAATTCCTTATATTTTAGTAGCAGGGATAAGTTATTTCATATATAGGAAATTTTACAAAGTGGATGATAAGTTAAAAAAGTAATATTTTTTTAAAATCACATGTAACTTTTCTTAATATTATAAGTCTAACGTATAAATCTGTAAGGCTCATTAATCAATTAAAGATGTTACAAATTAAAAAACTACACAAATCCTATCCCATAGGAAACACCAGTTTACATGTTTTAAAAGGTATAGACCTTTCAGTTGAAGAAGGGGAGATGGTTGCTATTATGGGGTCTTCAGGTTCTGGGAAATCTACATTGTTAAATATCATAGGGATGCTTGATGAAGCAGATTCGGGTGAATATATACTTGATGGGCTTCTTATTAAAAACCTCACCGAAAAAAAAGCGGCTGTCTATAGAAATAAGTTTTTAGGGTTTATTTTCCAATCATTCAATCTTATTAATTATAAAAATGCACTTGAAAATGTAGCGTTGCCTTTATATTATCAAGGGCTGAAACGTAAAGAGAGGCAAGAATTGGCCACGTTTCATTTAGAAAAAGTCGGATTGGCTAATTGGGCACACCACTTGCCTAAAGAACTTTCTGGAGGACAAAAACAGCGTGTTGCCATAGCTAGGGCATTGGCGGCAAATCCCAAGTTGTTATTAGCAGATGAGCCTACGGGTGCTTTAGATTCAACAACCTCTCATGAGATAATGGCATTTATCCAACAATTAAATGATGAAGGCAAAACCATTTTAATGGTAACCCACGAAGAAGATATTGCCAATATGTGTAAACGTATCGTGCGTTTACGTGATGGCGTCATCATAGAAGACAAAAAAATAAACCAAGTAAGGGCAGAACACTATGTTTGATTTAGATCTCTGGAGAGAAATTTTTCAAAGTATCAATAAAAACAGAACCAGAAGTTTACTTTCTGGGTTTACTGTGGCATTTGCTATTTTACTATTTACCATTCTTTTTGGTATTGCCAATGGTTTGCAGAACACATTTGAGCAAGAGTTTGTTGATACGGCCTCGAATTCCATTTTCATTATGTCTGGGCAAACAAGCATAGCTAATGAAGGTCTTCAGGCTGGAAGAAAAATTCAATTTAAGAATGAAGATTACGATTATGTAAAGGAAGAATTTGGAGATAAAGTTGAATTTATAACCTCAAGGGTTTTTAAAAGCGTCAATGCTTCCTATAAAACCGAAAAGAATAGTTACAGCTTGATTGCTGTACACCCCGATTATCAGTTTGTAGAAAAAAATATCATAAAGGAGGGACGCTATATTAACCAAAACGATCTTGAAAACAGGACTAAAGTCATCGTTATAGGAAGGTTAGTTGAAGAAGATTTATTTATAAATGAATCGGCCATAGGCAAATACATAAATCTTAATGGTATTCAATATAAAGTTGTAGGCATTTTTACAGATGAAGGCGGTGATGATGAGGAACGGATTATTTACATGCCACTTACTACAGCGCAACATCTTTATGGAAATAATGATTATATAGATCAAATGAACTTGACTTATAGCCCCGAGTTAAATTATGAGCAAGCATTGGGCTTTAGTAATTTGCTTACCAGAAAGTTAAAGAGTCGGTTTTCTGTTGCTAATGACGATCAAAGGGGTATCAGGGTTTTTAATATGGCAGAAGCTACCCAACAAGTAGATCAAATGACTTTAGGACTTACTGTTATTATTTTAGTTATTGGTTTTGGAACTCTTATAGCAGGTATTGTAGGTATTAGTAACATTATGATTTTCATTGTAAAAGAACGCACCAAAGAAATAGGCATCAGAAAAGCACTGGGAGCTACTCCAAGATCAATTATATCCATCATATTAATCGAATCTATATTAATAACTGCCATTGCAGGATATGTAGGTTTGTTGATAGGAGTGGGCGTATTAGAATTGATTGGTTCTGGTTTAGAAGTTTATTTTATAACAAATCCAGGTGTTAATAATAGTTTGGTTTTTGGAGCCACGATAACCCTAGTATTAGCAGGTGCACTGGCAGGATATTTACCAGCACAAAAAGCATCACAAATTAAACCCATTGTTGCCTTAAGAAATGATTAAGTATGTTTAGATTTTTATTTGATAGAGATACATGGCAAGAAGTTTTTGATAGCTTTAATAAAAACAAATTAAGGTCTATACTTACTATGGTAGGCGTTTGGTGGGGTATTTTGTTATTAATAGGATTGTTGGGTTCAGCTAGAGGTTTGGAAAATTCCTTTAACCGTTTGTTCGGAAATTTTGCTACCAATAGTGTTTTCATTTGGGGACAAACCACTAGTAAGCCCTTTAAAGGATTTCAGGAAGGTAGACAAATTAGACTATCATTAACGGATGCCAAAAAGGTGGAGGAAAATGTAGAAGGGATTGAATTCTTGGTTCCTAGAAACCAAAACCAAGCAACTGTTATAAGAAATTTTCTTTCAGGAACGGCTCAAATTTCAGGAGATTATCCGTTACTTGATAAAGTTCAAAAGAAAAAATTAATAAATGGCCGATTTTTAAATCAAGCAGATATTGATGAAAGGAAAAAAGTCGCCGTTATTTCTGAGGATACTTACAAACAACTATTTGAGAAAGATGTCAATCCCATAGGGGAATATATCCAGATTAATGATATTAATTTTAAAGTCATTGGCATGTATGAAGTTGGTGCTATAAATATTGGTTCTTCAACAGAAATAAATATACCGTTTACTACATTTCAACAAATATATAATCAAGGAGATCAAATTGGTTATATGATGATAACCGGAAAGCCAGAATATGATATAAGCCAAATCGAACAAGACGCCAAACTTTTGCTGAAAAACTTAAATAATATTCATCCCGATGATAAAAGAGGTCTTGCCAGCAGAAATTTAGGTACTGATTTTGCAAGAGTAACAGGGTTTTTAACAGGTATGCAGTTCTTAACAATATTTGTAGGTGTTGCCACTTTAATAGCAGGCGTATTTGCCATCGGGAACATTTTGTTGATCACCGTTCGAGAACGCACCAAAGAAATTGGTGTACGCCGTGCCTTGGGCGCCACGCCATTTGAAATAAAAAGACAGATTGTAGTAGAAGCGGTCTTTTTAACCCTTGTTGCGGGATTATTTGGAATCATATCTGGAGGCTGGATTTTAATAGGATTAGATTCTGCATTTGGTCAAGGAGATGATGCTGTCATTGTCAACGCATCTGTATCCATCATCGTGGTATTTGCAGCCCTTACCTTATTAGTCATTTTAGGAACATTAATAGGCTTGATTCCAGCATTTAAAGCCACAAGCATAAAACCAATTGAAGCATTAAGAGAAGAATAAACAATCAAAAAAATGAACCTTCTATAACGCAAATGTATAATCAGCATTTGAAGAATTAGAAACAATAAGAACAACCAAATGAACAAAACAGTAAAAATTATTTTAGTATTAGTTGCAGTCATATTATTAATAATTGTGCTTAAGTATTTTATGGATGCCAACTCAAAAGCCGTTGAGGATTTTAAAGTTGAAGAACCTTTTTACACAACTATAAGCACAAAAGCGATAGCAACAGGTAAATTAAATCCAGAGGAAGAAGTGGAATTGAAACCTCAAATTTCTGGAATTGTTGACGAGATTTTTGTTGATGAAGGCGATGTCGTTAAAAAAGGAGATTTAATCGCTACCATTCGTGTGGTGCCTAACGAACAAACCTTGGTACAAGCACAAAGTAGAATAAAAACATCTCAATTGGCTTTTGATAATGCCAAAATTCAATACGATAGAAACAAGGCGCTATTTGAAAAAGGGGTCATCTCTAAACAAGATTTTGAAAATATTGAGCTTACTTTTAATCAAGCTAAAGAAACATATTCGCAATCCCAAAACGATTACCAAATAACAAAAAAAGGTTCTATTTCTGGTGGTAGCACCGCCAATACAAGTATTACTGCCCAAATTGACGGAACTATTTTGGAGATTCCTGTAAGAGCAGGCGATCAAGTTATTGAAAGTAACAACTTTAACGATGGAACAACCATTGCTACTATTGCAGATATGAGTCTCATGATTTTTGAAGGCAAGGTAGATGAAGCAGAAGTAGGTAAATTAAAAGAAGGCAAAGAAATTAAAATAGTTCTTGGAGCAATACAGGATAAACATTTTCCAGGTAAATTAACATTTGTGGCACCTAAGGGTGTTGAAGAAAACGGTGCGGTTCAGTTTACAATAAAAGCGGATGTTAATATTGATAATGGTACAAACATAAGAGCTGGTTACAGTGCCAATGCCGAGATAGATTTAGAAGGTAAAGATAGTGTTTTCAGTATTAGGGAAGCCTTGCTTCAATACGACAGAATTACCGATAAGCCATTTGTTGAAATACAGACTGGAGAAGGTAAATTTGAAAGAAAAGATGTGAAGGTTGGATTGTCTGACGGTATTAATGTTGAAATTCTTGAGGGTGTTAAGAAGGGCGATAAAATCAAGGTTTGGAACAAAGCCTCTAAAGACAATAATGAAGAAGAACAACAAAGAAGACGAAATAACTAATTGATTATGAAACAGATTAAAAACAGCATTATAATTAGTGTTTTC
>NCDW01000201.1 GCA_002280395.1 Flavobacteriales bacterium 32-35-8 | reverse complement strand
AAATGTGCTCCAAAAAAGGAATGATTCACAGCAAGTTGGTCAGCTTCAGCTTCATCCAATTGAAATTCCGGCACGCCATACCAGTTATAGGTTTGTTGCAGGGCTCCAGCCTCCACATTCCATGATAAATCCCTTAAATGCGACCCATAATTCAAGTTAAGCTTTGAATTTGAAAAGTTATCATCAAACACCAAATTTTCAATACCGCCTTGCGACGAATGATGGCTGATATAACCACCAAAACTTTCCGTTCTGCTCAAAGCATGGCTTACATACACTTCACCTAAAATAGTGGTATAAGTGCCAACGCCTACCGTTGCATAATTATCGAATATTTTTTCTGGTGCTTTTTGTTCAACAACCGCCGCTTTTCCTTTGGCAGGCGTAAACGTTGATGCAACGGGAATTGAAAAGATGTTATACTTTATGTCCTTTTTATTGGTAGTAACCTCATCATCTAACTTTGGGGTTTCCTTCACTTTAAAAGCATCCGATATAGAGGGTGTATATGCTTTTACAACGTCTATAACGCCGGTTCTTATGGTATCTTTATCCCTATCTTGAGCAAAGGATACCATTATATTTAAAGTGACTGCTAGTAATATGATATGTTTTATGTGCTTACGCATATGTTTTGAATTACGATTTTTGATTTACGATTTACTACGATTGACAAAACTAATTGCCTTCTTCTGTTCTAACCGATGAATTTGTTTTAGACTCTTCCGCTTTTATTTTGCTTAACTCTGTTTTCGCTTCAGCAACCACATCGGTAAACTCTGGGAAATTCTGAATGACACTTTCTAAAATATAGGTGGCTTGGAATGCATCTTTTAAGGCGTAAAAATTCTTTGCCATAAGCACCAATCCTTTGGCACTGTAATATTTATATCCTGAAAAATCTTTAGCTAACCTTTGCACTACTGTGTTAGATACTTCAAATTTGCCTTCCTTGTTTTTAAAATAGGCATTGTAATAAAGTGCTTCGGCAGCTGTTTCACCTGTCGCCACTTCTTCCACTTTAGCAAAAGCTGTTTTAGCTCTAGCTTCATCATTCATTTTTATGGCTGAACGTGCAATAATAACATGGGCATCACTCTTGATTTTATTATCGATTTTAGAATTCGTTAATACTTTTTCAGCATAAGCAATCGCATCAGTATATTTTTCCAATTGGTATTGTGCCTTCATTAAATTTGATTGGGCAAACACTACGTTTTGAGGTAAATTCGCCTCTATTTCCAATCTTTTCAATAGCGGAATGGCTGCATTCCAATTTTTAGCTTCCAAATAATGTTGGGATAAACGCGCCAACGCTTCTTCGGTAAATTCATTTCTTGATGCCTCGGCAACAAATTTATAATGTGGTGCGGCATTCTCGGTCAATCCTTGCTTATAATACATTTGAGCCACGTAAAAATGTGCTTGTAACGCATGTTGTCCGTTAGGGAATTGTGTTAAATACCCATTGAATTGTTTAATGGCTTTATCTGTATTATTATCCAAATATTGTTTTTCAGCAGCTTCATAGGTAGCATTGTCTAAATCGGCGTCCGTTACATTCACAAAGTCTAAAGTTTTAGCCCAAGATGCATATTCATCTACACGTCCCATATCAATATAAATAAGTCTTGCCGTAGATACCGCTTGAACAGCTTCTGGAGTTCCTGCAAAATCGGTGGCTACTTTTTTAAATTTCGTTAAAGCCTGTTCGTTGTTGCTTCCGTTATAATACACCAACCCTTGACGCAATAATGATTTTGGTACAAAGGAGCTCATACGATATTCTTCGTTTAAGCGATCGTACATAGCCATTGCTTTTTGTGTTTGATTGGCTTTTACATACGAATTACCCAATTCGTACATGGCATCATCACGAAGTTTTGACGTTGGATATTTTGAAATGAACTGTTCTAAATCCGATATTTTCTTGGAATCATTTCCTCCATAACCCGTACTGATGGCTTTTTGAAAAAATGGATAATCGGAATCTATCTCGTTTAATTTAATGGCATTATCATACGCTTTGGCAGCATCATTATAATCGCTAGACACAAAATACGTGTCACCCAAACGCAAATAAGCATCATTCAATCTTACTTTATCATCTTTTCTTTTATTAACAAACTGATTGAAATGTTGACTAGCTTGTGGATAATTTTTAAGTTTAAAATATGTATAAGCCAGATTATAATCAATATTGATATTCTCCGGTGTTGATGCTGCCGATGATTGCTGAGCAAACTGCTTAAAACCAACCAAAGCCTCGTTATAGTTATTTAAATTATAATCGGTTTCAGCTTTCCAAAAGGTTGCTCTAGCGGTGTAATTATTATCTCTTGGTTCTTTTAAAGATCTATCAAAAAGCGATTTAGCTTCTGAATAGTTGCCTTCATTATAAACTTCCAAACCTCTATAAAAAGCTACTTTTTGCAAAGCTACTTTGTTTTCAAAACTATTTTTACCTTCTAAAAGTCTAAGGGCTTCCTTATAATTTTTAGATGTAATATAAGAATCGATTAAAAGAGTTTCAATCTCTTCCCTATAGGTGGTTTTTGGATATTTGGTTAAATACTCAGCCAAAACTTGAGGAGCCGATTGGTACGGATTCCCGATTTCATAACTAATCTTGGCATAATTTAACCAGGCATCTTCTTGAATCTTTAAATCGAACGTCATTTGTGATGCATTTCTAAACGCATTTAAGGCCTCTTGTTTTTTGTTAAGTTTAATATAACTTTCTCCTAAATGATAGTATGCGTTCTGGGCGGTAGCATCGTTTCCTCCAACTATTTTATTGAATTCCGAAATGGCGTTTTCATAATCGCCCTGCTTATAATGCGCAT
Source organism: Flavobacteriales bacterium 32-35-8 (assembly GCA_002280395.1). Taxonomy (GTDB): domain Bacteria; phylum Bacteroidota; class Bacteroidia; order Flavobacteriales; family Flavobacteriaceae; genus Confluentibacter. Next base: position 2,206 of record NCDW01000201.1, on the reverse strand, counting down.
AGCCTAATTGGTAAAAATCAATATTGTTCCACTTGCCATTTTTTCCTTTATAAGCTTTTAAATATGGAATGGCAGCAGTATAATCTTTTAAATTGAAATAACTTTCTCCTATAATTTTTGAAAGTTCAGACACTTCACTTTCGTCACCTTTAGCCAATTGTTCCTTAGCGAGTTTAATGGCGTCTTCAAACTTCCCTAGTTTAAAATTTAAATCCGCTTGATAATAAGATAGCTTCTCCTTGTAACGCTCTTGATCGGTTACTTGGTCAAAATACTGGTTAGCGGTTTCATAATCATTACCTTCATAAGCCATAAAACCAATATAATATTTAGCTTGGGAACCATATTCTTGGGAATTTTCAACCTTGGTCAAATACTGCTTGGCTTCTCTATATTGTTTCGCCGAAAAAGCAGAATAACCATAATTAAAATTGAATTTTTCCTTTTCCTTTCTACTTAAAGCATCTTCATCAACTTTGGCGTACCATTTTAAGGCATGCGGAAATTTTCCGTTCACGAAATAATAATCGGCTACATCTACAAAAGCTGTATTTCGCTTGGTACTTGTTGGATACTCATTAACAAAATCTTCCACCAATCTATCAGCATTTTGTTGGTTCAGCCGCACGGCACAATTGGCAATATAATAGGCACAATCTGACTTTAAAACGTCTTCTTTAGCTATTTTTTGAACGGTGCCAAACAAGGATTGTGCTGCTAAATATTGCTGATTGTTATATAACGTTAGTGCTTTTTGAAAATCTACCAAATCATTGGTGTATGTTGCAGATTGCTGTGCTATAACCTGATAGCAAAAAATGAAAGCAATCAAGAGGGACATATGGTTATTCTTTGTCATTGACAATTCGTTTTTAATTAAAAATCAAAGATAATTTAATATAAACCCTATAACGTAACAATTGGGATAGAATTATAAACCGACTTATTAAAAGTTGAAAAAAGAAGGGAGACGGATGACGGAAGACCGAAGACGGAAGATTGAAGAATTCAAAAAAATGACACTTAACTTCAACTTTTACCTTTTACCTTTCAACTTTCAACTTTAAAATAATACATTTACAACACGATTAAAAAATCCATTTATTTTATGTCTAAACCTGTTCTACAATTAAAAAACGCCTCTATTTATCAAGGCGATAGCTTGGTGCTTTCTAACGTAAATGTTGAAGTTAATAAAGGTGATTTTGTTTATTTGATAGGCAAAACGGGCTCTGGAAAAAGTAGTTTTATGAAAACCCTTTATGGCGATTTGGCATTAACTGAAGGTGAAGGTCATATTGTAGAATACGATTTAAAAACCCTAAAAGAAGATGATATTCCGTTTTTAAGACGAAAACTTGGGGTTGTTTTTCAGGATTTTAAATTATTGACGGATAGAACCGTGAATGATAATTTGTTATTTGTTTTGAAAGCAACTGGCTGGAAGGACAAAACCGAAATGGATGCCCGAGTTGAAGCCGTGTTAACCAAGGTTGATATGAAAACCAAAGGTTTTAAATATCCGCATGAGCTTTCTGGTGGTGAGCAACAACGTATTGCCATCGCCCGTGCTTTACTTAATAATCCAGAACTTATTTTGGCTGATGAGCCCACCGGAAATTTAGATCCTCAAACCAGCATTGAAGTAATGGAAGTGTTACAAGAAATAAATAAAAATGGCAATACCATATTGATGGCCACACACGATTATGCTTTGCTACTAAAATACCCCAGCAAAACTTTAAAGTGTGATGATAACCAGATTTATGAGGTAGTGCAAAGGAAGGGATAAATATGCTTTCAATACTAATTCCCACCTACAACTATAATGTTGTTCCTTTAGTAAACGAATTGCATGAACAGTGCTTAGAATGCGGTATCATGTTTGAAATATTGGTTTATGATGATGGGTCCAAATCTCAAATAAATTCTATTAACAATACTATAAATAATATACAAAACTGTACTTTTAAAGAACTCCCAGATAACATTGGAAGAAGTTCGATAAGGAATTTATTAGGAAAAAATGCCCAATATGAGAGTTTAATTTTTCTAGATGCTGATGTTATTCCATTTAACAAAACTTTCATAAAAGATTATCTAAATTTAATTAATAATCCTGTGAGCGTTGGAGGCGTAATACCTACTAAAAAAACACCAAATAAGCCTCACAAATTGAGATGGATTTACACTAAAAGAAGAGAAC
>NCDW01000200.1 GCA_002280395.1 Flavobacteriales bacterium 32-35-8 | reverse complement strand
ATTTGCCCAATAAATTTTAAAAATTATATAAAAATGAAAAGAAAAATAATGCTACAGTCTATTTATAGTTGCTGTTTAATCAGTTAAATAGTATTGAATAAAAATTAGAAATTATATAATATTAAAACATAAATCATGAAAAATATAAGGTTAAAAATAACATTCATAGTTTTATTAACTACCACTTTAGGAATAAGTCAAGAAACTAAACAAGGGGTTGTAATTTCAGGAGAACCGTTGGCGGAAGCATTGGTTAAACAATGGATACTTGATTACAGTAAGAACACTTCAAGTAACATCGCTTTTAAAGCCAAAGCAAAGGATTCAGATTTAGCCGTTGAGTTTCTTAATTCAGAAACATCAAAATCTAATGAAGATTTAAAACATTTCTCAATTGCTAAAGTCGCTATTTTACCAGTTGCCAAATCGAATGCACCTATAGTATTAGAACTTAAAAAGAAAGGATTGGATGAAAATAAGTTAAAAGCACTTTATTTTGATGATTTTTTAGAATCGACAGGTAAAGATGATTTTTCAAAAATACCTCATCAAGTTTATACCAGATTAGGAGAAACAGGTGTTCCAGCGATTTTCGCACAAGCTTTTGGTTATGAAACGTCTAGCATCAAAGGAAATGGTATTGGGGGGAATGATCTTCATGTAATAAATGCCATGAAAGCAGATGAAACTGCGGTGTCTTTCAATGCACTTAACTTATTGTATGACGTTCAAACACGTCAAGCTGTAACCGGTTTTACTGTTTTGCCAGTCGATTTAAACGGCAATGGAAAAGTATCTGATGACGAATTATTTTACCAAGACTTAGATGCCATTCTTGGAAAGTTACAAAGTCTTAATCCAAAAGATATTAAAAATATTCCAATAGGTGAATTACAAATAGTGGTTAACATAAAAGAATCCAATCAAGAGACCTTAAACTTTTTAAATTGGATTTTAGTAAATGGACAAGCGTCATTAAGTAAATATGGGTTTTTGCAAGCAGATACTAAAACCTTGAAAGAGGAACGCTTATACGTTAATCAATTAGTTGCCAATCTTAAATAAATTTTTTAATCTTAAATCATACTAAAAAAGTATGATAAGTATGATATAAAAAATGCTAATCAACAATAAATTTTAAATAAACAACATGAAAAATTTTATAAAAACACTGTTTTTGCTCACAGTATTCACGGGAACTACTGTTCTAGCACAAGAAAATAAAGTAAAGGGAACCGTAACGGTTGCTGATGGATTTCCTGTGCCGAGTGCTACCATATTAGAGAAAGGCACTCAAAATTACACCACGACCAATATAGATGGTGTTTTTGAATTAGTGATAAGTCAAGAATTACCTGTTACATTGGTATTAAACGCTGTTGGATTAAAAGAACAAGCCGTTCAAATTTATGAAATTAGCGATGAGTCTATAAGTGTAGCCTTAAAAGCTGATAATTTATTGTCGCAAGTGACGGTAACCGCCAGAAGACGAACCGAAACCGCCCAAAACATCCCCATTCCTATATCAATTGTAGGCGGTGCTAAAATAGAAGATGCCGGTGCGTTTAACGTAAACTTGGTAAAAGAACTCGTTCCGTCTGTGCAACTTTATACCTCCAATCCAAGAAACACGGGGATTAACATTAGAGGATTAGGGTCGCCATTCGGATTAACCAATGATGGTCTTGACCCAGGTGTAGGTTTTTATGTAGATGGCGTTTATTTTGCGCGTCCTGCCGTAGCAACTCTTGATTTTATTGATATTGATCGTATTGAAGTTTTGCGTGGCCCACAGGGAACACTTTTCGGAAAGAATACTACCGCAGGCGCTTTTAACATCACGACTCGAAAAGCAAGTTTCACACCAGGAGCGAACTTTGAGGTGAGTTATGGCAATTATGGTTTTATACAAGCAAAAGCGTCTGTAACTGGTGGCATTATAAAAGATAAATTGGCTGCTAGAGTATCATTTTCAGGAACACAAAGGGATGGTAATATTTATAATATCGCCAAAGATGAATATGTAAACGACATCAATAACTTAGGGTTTAGAGGTCAATTGCTTTTTACGCCTACTGATAAAGTAAAAATAACGTTTATTGGGGATAATACCAGACAAAATCCGAACGGGTTTGCACAAGTTGTTGCGGGTGTCGTACCAACCCAACGTGCTGCTTATCGTCAGTTCAATAATATTATTGCTGATTTGAACTATACATTACCAAGCACCAATGCGTTTGATAGGGTCATAGACCATGATACCCCTTGGCGATCACTTAACGAATTGGGAGGTGTTTCTCTTAATGCAGATTTTGAATTAGGAAAAGGCACCCTTACTTCTACAACCGCTTGGAGGTATTGGAATTGGGGGCCATCAAATGATAGGGATTTCACAGGATTACAAGCGTTGGCCAAATCCCAAAATCCTGCAAAACATGAAAATTGGTCGCAAGAGATTCGCTATGCAGGTGACATATCATCCAAATTAAGTGGTGTTGTTGGGTTATTTTTTATAGATCAAGAAGTAAAAATTGATGGTACTGAAGAATCAGGCACGGCGCAATGGCGTTTTTCACAAAATTCAACCAGTTCTAATTGGCAAACACCGGGCTTGCTTGAAGGGTATGGAATTAGAACGAATGCCTCTATTAAATCTTCCAGTGCCGCTATTTTCGCAAACATCGATTGGGCGTTAACGGATAAGTTACACATATTACCAGGAGTAAGATTCAATTATGATGAAAAACAGGTGTATTACAATAGGGCTACTTACGGAGGTTTAGACACTACCGATCCTGTTTTATTAGCTTTAAAACGTGTGGTATATACCGATCAATTTTTTGAAACTGGCGCTGATGAAACCAATTTTACGTATCAATTGACGGTATCATACAAAGCCACCGATAGAATTAATGCCTACGCCACCTATTCAACGAGTTACAAGCCTGTCGGTGTTAATGTTGCTGGTTTACCCGTTATTGATGGTGCTGTGGCTGTCGATTTGGGAACTATCAGACCTGAGTATGTTAAACATATAGAAGTTGGTTTAAAAACATCTCCAACCGATAATATTACTTTGAATGCTACTTTCTTTAACACGGATATTGAAGATTACCAAGCCAATGTTCAGGCCGCTCAGTTAGGGGTTAACAGAGGTTATATCGCCAATGCGGAAAAAGTAAATTCAAAAGGAGCGGAACTTGATGCCAATCTAAGGGTAAATAGCAATTTAAGTTTTAATCTTGCAGTAACCTATACAGATGCTACCTATAAAAAGTTCACCAATGCGCCAGTACCTTTAGAGGAAGTCGGCGGCGCTCAAGCTTACAAAGATGTTTCTGGAGGAAGATTGCCGGGTATTTCAAAATGGGCTGGTTCTTTTGGTGGCGAAGTAACCTCTAATAATACCAATTTTTTAAGTCAAGAAGGTGAGTTTTTCTTAGGGTTTGATACCTTTTTCCGTTCAGAATTCTCATCAAGTCCATCACCATCACAATTCTTAAACATACCGGGGTATGGCCTAGTAAATGCCAGAGCAGGATTTCGTGCTAAGGAAGGTCTTTCCTTATTTGTTTGGGCACGTAATTTATTGGATAAAGATTATTACGAGCAATTATTAGTTGCTGGAGGTAGTGCAGGACATTATGCAGCAGTTCTAGGAGACCCAGGGACTTATGGCGTAACACTTAGATATTCTTTTTAAATAATGATCAAATAAAAATCCCTACTTATTTTGTAGGGATTAAAAAAAGTGTATTTTTGCTCAAATTATACTTAAAAGGTATGATAAGGATAAATTGGAAACAGGCATTCTATGGAAAAAATTAAGTTAAGGCACATTACAATTGTTATAGTGGCATTAAAAATTCTATTAATTTCAATAGTTGTTATAAAATATTTACCTCAAGCTACAACAGAGGATTTATTATTTGATGAAACCTTTTTTTGGTTTTTGTTAGCGGGGTTTTTAGCCCAAATAGTTGACGGTGCTCTGGGGATGGCTTACGGTGTGACATCAAATACTGTTTTGTTAAGTTTCGGTTTGTCCCCAAAATTAGCGTCGGCAGCGGTTCACACGGCTGAAGTTTTTACAACGGGTGTTTCAGGACTATCCCATATTAGGTTTGGCAATTTTAACAAAGCTTTGTTTTTTAAACTTATCATACCGGGCGTTATAAGCGCTTCTTTAGGAGCTTATCTATTAGGAGCCGTTATTGATGGAAATGTTATTAAACCTTATATAACTGCTTATTTATTAATTTTAGGGGCAATAATTCTATTTAAAGCCTTAAAACGAAAAATTATATTAGGTGATAATACAAAAAACGCTCCCATCTATGCATTATTTGCTGGGTTTTTAGATGCTATTGGCGGCGGTGGTTGGGGGCCAATTGTTACTTCAAATCTTATTAATAAGGGAAATACACCCAGTGCCGTTATTGGAACTGTAAACACGGCTGAATTTTTCGTGACTTATTTTACAGCAGGAATACTTATTTACTTTACTGGTATACAAAGTTGGCAGATTATTTTAGGACTGATACTTGGAGGAATACTTGCTGCACCTTTAGGAGCTTACATCACAAAGATTCTACCTTCTAAAACCATGATGATCATGGTGGGCGTTTTAATCATACTCACATCACTTTTTAATCTTTCAAAAATATTGCTTTAAGATTTATTATCATCAAAGCATTAATGAAACCGATAACCTTATCGGTTTTTTTATTTAACATTTATTTAACTTCGTTTGGTTCGGTTTGTTCCGAACTAATTATAATTTTGCGAAAATTTTTAACAGAGTAAACAATGATTACTTGTCAACAAAGAAGTGCCCTTATTGAAAAGCTGGGTATTTTATTAGAAACTAAAGACCAATTGGCACCAGTTGCAGCTCGAATCAAAGCGTATATTATTCTTAAAGGAAAATCAGGTACCACATTTGAGGATTTGGTAGCAGACTTATGTGCTAGTAAAAGCACCATTTCAACCCATTTGAATCATTTACTGGATTTAAAGAAAATCGTCTATTTCACAAAACTTGGAGACAGAAAAAAATATTTCATTAT
>NCDW01000199.1 GCA_002280395.1 Flavobacteriales bacterium 32-35-8 | reverse complement strand
AAAAGATTGCAGTATATTTTTGGAATGATGTTTGGTTTTTGCGTACTTTTTTGCATCAATAAATAATTTTTGGTCATTAAATATACCAAAAAAAATCGATAAAACGATGAAAAGCAATTATTTTTCGATGAAATGCACTATTTCATGAAGTAAATCACTCTCATTTTCAATATGACTCATATGTCCATCGGGAAACTCAACTATTTTTACATCTGTATTCTTAACTTGTTCAATTAAAGACAAATAATCTAAAGCAGGATCCTTTTTTCCAATAACCATTAATTTTTTAAAGGCATGTGTATGCAATAAAAATTCTCGGTTCTTTCTTATTTTCATACCTTCTAAAGCAGCAACAATACCTTGCAATGGTGTTTGAAGTGCCTCATTTATAACGTCATTTATTCTGTCAGAAAAAATAGTTCTATTTTTTGGCCTGAATAAATTGGCAATAGCCATCCGCACAAAGGTCCTGTAGTTCTGTTTTACGGCAACAATTGCCCTATCTCTGTTTTCTTGCTTTTCTTTACTATCGGCCATGGCCGTTGAATTCATTAAACATAATCCACTAATAGCATCAGGATTTTTTTCAGCAAAAGCAAGGGCTACATAACCACCCATAGAATGACCTATTAAGATAGATTTTTTGATTTTTAAGTGATTAAGAACAGCTTCAACAACTTCAGCCATAAGCTCCATGGTATGTATATAACCCAAACAACCGGTTTTACCATGACCTAATAAATCTATGCAAATGACTCTATTATTCTCTGAAAGTTTAGGAATAAATCGATTCCACATTGTAGAATTTTCTAAAAAGCCGTGAAGTAGAATAACAGGATTTCCTTTACCAAAATCTGTGTAAAAAATATCGATGCCTTTATATTCTAAAATCATTTTAATTTTTCAACTTTTTAATGGCGGCAAAGGCTTTATCTACAAACTCATCTTCCACTAAAATAGTAAACTCATTCGTGGTTGAAATAACTTCATATAGAACAATACCTTCCCATGCCAATCGTTTGAAAAAATGATAGTACAATCCAGAAATTTTAGAATTATCTTGAGGCAAATTGATGCTAATGGCAGATAAGCCATCTTGCGACGCCAAAAAGGTTTCGTTTTTTAAATTTTCTTGAATAAACTCCTTCAAACTACTTGAAATAATAAAATTACTTTCATGAATCCCCCTGGTAAACGTATAAAATAATTTGGACTCTTGATTTATGCGATCTAAAATTTTTGCATGATTATCAATAATAGTTTCAGAGTTTTTTATGGTAAAGTCCGTTAAATTCGACCGGACCGTAATGTCCCCTAAATTCTGCATATACTTTTTCATTTTTACGGAATTAGTTAATGCAACGGGGGGATTATAGCGTCTTAGCGCCATCATAATGGCACCCGGCTTCACCTCTTTTTTTAGCATTTGGCTTATGGGTTCGGTAAGTTCAAGAGCCAATGCGCTAAAGTTTATGATGTTTCTAGAAAGTGCTTCTTCTAGGTAAGGTTGTGTTATTAAAATGTCTTCAACACAGTTAGATACAGTCTTCATGTTAATTATTTAACAATATGTGCTAAAATAAACAATTTTTTATAAAAATATAGGTAATTAAGAATTGAAGTTTAATTTCGCATGGCATTATTTTTGTAAAAATGAAGGTATTAAAGTTTGGAGGAACTTCAGTGGGTTCCATAGAAAATATAAAAAATGTAAAAAACATCATTAATGATGGTGAGCAAAAAGTGGTTGTACTATCGGCCATGTCTGGCACAACGAATACTTTAGTTAGTATTGCCAAGGATATTGAAAACAAAGAACCCAACAAAGCCATTGAAACTATTAACAAGTTACATGGAAATTATTTTAATGTAGTTGACGGACTTATTACAAATCAATCTTTAAACAAAGAAGTTAAAGAATACATTACGAGTGTTTTTAATTTTTTGGTAGACTGTACTTATAAGGATTTTTCAAAGATTATTGAAAATGCTATTTTAGCTCAAGGTGAATTACTTTCTACATACATGTTTAATTGCTATTTACAGCAAGAAGGCGTAAGTTCTGCTTTACTACCGGCTTTAGATTTTATGCGCATAGATAAATTTAAAGATCCTGACTTAACTTACATTAAAAAGGAAATAGCAACGGTTATAAATAAAGCCCAAAAATCGGAAATTTACATCACGCAAGGATTTATTTGTTTAGATGAAAATGGCGACATATCCAATTTACAAAGAGGAGGTAGTGATTATTCCGCAACCATTATTGGTGCTGTTATAAAAGCTGAGGAAGTACAAATATGGACAGATATTGACGGCATGCATAATAATGATCCTAGATATGTTGAAAATACGCGACCAATTTCAAATCTATCATTTGATGAAGCTGCGGAATTAGCCTATTTTGGAGCAAAAATATTACATCCTCAAACGGTAACTCCCGTTCGAGAAGATCATATTCCAGTACGACTAAAAAACACCATGAACCCAAGTGCTTATGGAACATTAATTTCTAATGATACTAGTGAAAATGGCATCAAAGCTATTGCTGCAAAAGACAACATTACTGCCATAAAAATTAAGTCTGGCAGAATGTTACAAGCACATGGTTTCTTAAAAAGAGTGTTTGAGATTTTCGAAGTTTATGAAACATCCATTGACATGATTACAACCTCTGAAGTTGCTGTATCATTAACAATTGATGATGATAAAAATCTAGATAAAATCATTACCGAATTAGAAAAATTTGCTTCCATTGAAGTAGATAAAGACCAAAGTATTATATGTTTAGTAGGACATTCAGTTGTAAATCATGAAGACACCTACAAAATGTTCCAAATACTTCAAGACGTAAAAATTAGAATGATTTCTTATGGAGGCAGTAACAATAATATATCTCTATTAGTTCATTCAAAAGATAAAATCAACACGCTAAGAAAACTAAACGATTATTTATTTGAATTAGTCACTCTTTAAATTACACTTCAATTTAGTAAATTAGCTTTAGGCCGTTTTTCTTTAAAAACGGCTTTTTTATTAAGAATTCATTAAAGATTCTATATCTTCAGCTTCAATCGGGATGTTTTTCATTAAATTAAATGGTTCACCCGTTTCTTGAATAACCACATTGTCTTCTAAACGAATACCAAATCCTTCCGCAGGAATATAAATAGCTGGCTCCACGGTAAATACCATATTTGCCTGCATAGGCTCGGTTAAAATCCCATAATCATGTGTGTCTAAGCCCATGTGATGGGAGGTGCCGTGCATAAAATATTTTTTATAAGCCGGCCATTCTGGATTTTCATTTTGCACATCGGCTTTATCCAATAAACCTAAACTTAGTAATTCTGAGGTCATAAGCTTGCCTACTTCAACATGATAATCGGACCAAAAAGTTCCTGGAGTTAACATCTTTGTTGCTTCTTTCTTTACTCTATTTACGGCATTATAAACATCTTTTTGCCTAGTTGTAAACCTGCCCGAAACGGGAATCGTTCGGGTCATATCACTAGAATAGTTAGCATATTCTGCGGCGACATCCAACAACAACAAATCGCCTGCCTTGCATTGTTTATTATTCTCAATATAGTGCAATACGTTAGCATTATTTCCCGAAGCAATAATAGGTGTGTAAGCAAATTTTTTGGAACGGTTTTTTATGAATTCATGGATAAATTCCGCTTCAACTTCATATTCCCAAACATCGGGTTTTACAAAATTCAAAATACGCCGGAATCCCTTCTCGGTAATGTTACAAGCTTGCTGGATTAATTCTATTTCAATTGGGTCTTTGATGGAACGCAACCTTTGTAAAATGGGATTACTTTTGGCAACCGAATGCGCAGGATATTTATTTTTAAGCCATTTAGTGAAACGGTCTTCCCTAGTTTCGGTTTCTATGGCAGATCTATAATGTTCATTGGTATTTATATAAACCGTTTCGCATTGTGTCATAAGTTCATGCAAGACTTTTTCCATCTCACTAAGCCAATAAACCGTTTTAATTCCGGAAACCTTAAAAGCGGCTTCTTTGGTTAGTTTTTCACCTTCCCAAATGGCAATATGGTCATTGGTTTCTTTTAAAAATAGAATTTCTCGATGTTTTTCTTTCGGGCAATCGGGAAACAAAACCAGCATACTTTCTTCTTGGTCAATCCCACTTAAATAAAAAATATCCCTATGCTGCTCAAAAGGCAAGGTGCTATCGGCGCTAATGGGATAAATATCATTAGAGTTAAACACAGCCAAACTATTGGGTTTCATATTAGCCGAGAAATTTTTACGGTTTTTTATGAATAGCGATTTATTTATGGGATGGTATTTCATAACGTATTTGTTTCATGTAAAAGTAAAAAAAGCAAATTAAAATAAATTTAAAATCGTTGTTATTGCACATATATACATTATTATCAAGGACTTTTCACTATATTAGTTATCTTGAAAACCCATAGTTAATTCTTATATGACCCTCAAAATGAAAAAAAACACTATTTTTCTTATGCTAGTGTTGCTTCTGAATATAAATATTGTTTTTACACAAACAGTTCTTAAAGAAATTCCTTTGAATCAGCAGATTGAAAATTCTAGTTTGGTTGTTGAGGGAAAGGTCATGTCAAAGAAATCATTTTGGAATTCAGGACATTCAATGATTTACACATTAAATACCGTTGAAGTTTACAAAGTATTTAAAGGAAAGTATATTGAAACGATAGAGGTAATAACGGTAGGAGGAACTGTTGGCTTGGAGGCTTTAATTTCTTCAACTAGTTTAAAACTTAGAGAAGGGAATATTGGGGTTTTTATGTTATATGATTCTGATGTTACCTTATCTAAGAGTAAACAGAATGACAAAAAACAATTTATGCCCTACAGTGCTTCACAAGGTTTTTACAAGTATGATTTGTATAACAATACAGCATCAAATCCTTTTGGAAAAAGGCAGGATATTAAATTTTCTTTATATAATGATATAATTAAAATCACAAAATCAAATTATCAAGAAGTTAAAACTTTTGATACCTCAATCTATAGCAAAACATCTGTAACAAATAAAGCGCAAGCACCTGTTATAAACA
>NCDW01000198.1 GCA_002280395.1 Flavobacteriales bacterium 32-35-8 | reverse complement strand
GGAACGTAAGTTTATGGAAAATACCGAAGGTTAATTTTTATTGATATTCATAACAAAAAAACCGCTGAAACTAATTTCAACGGTTATATTTAATATTCTTAAAATCTTTTTATTAAAACCAAGGTTTTCTATCTACTTGATACGTTCTGTAAAACTCCTCATCAGATTTGGTTAGGTAGATAATACCTTCAATGAGTCCAATAATGCCAGGAATCCATAAAATAAATACACCAATAACAAGACAGGTGGTTAAAATGCCGACCAAAGTAATTGAAAGCAAAATAATACCTTCTTTGTTGTATCCTAAAATAAATTTGTGAACTCCCAATCCCCCTAAAAATATAGCAAGTACACCTGCCATTATTTTTTTATTATCACTAGAAGAAACAGCCTTATCAGCTTCATGAACAAATTCTCTGGCACTTTCTTTAGCATCATTTACCATCTCGTTGATATCGTCTTTTAAATTTTTTTCGTCAGACATGTTTTTTTGGTTTTTTTGGTTAGATATATAAAGGTAATAAAAAATTGAATTGATTTAAGTAAGTCCCTCATTATCTTAATAATAAAATAATACCTCCAATGGCGGTAACAATAAAAATAAATCGTCTGTAATTCACATTCGATATTAACTTCACAATATAAGCCCCCACAAAAAAACCAATAATCAAGAAGGGAATCAACACCGAATTCAACACCAATGTCTCCACTGTTACGGTATTCCAAATGAATATATGAAAGGGCAATTTAAACACATTGATGATGAAAAATAACCACGCCCCAGTACCAATAAATTCATTTTTTGGCAACCTAATGGCTAAAAAATAAATATCGGCAATGGGTCCAGCCAAATTACCAATCATACTGGCAACGCCAGCCATAAAACCAGAGCTATAAGCGAATAATCTATTATTGGGGATACTGGTTTTTCGATTTTCCGTATAGACCATAATAAGTACAGAAAGTATGATGATAATGGCCATGATTCTTTTAAAAACCAACTCTGAAATATCATTACCCAACCAAACACCTACCAGTACGCCAACAATCATAAATGGCAATAACTTGATAACGTATTTCCATTGCACATGCCTATTATAATAAATCACTGCTAATATATCGGCACCTATCAACATAGGAAGCAAAACGCCCGTAGATGCTTTTTCGCCAAAAACAAACGCCAATATTATAATAATAAGAATGCCAATGCCTTTAATCCCAGATTTGGAAGCTCCCAATAAGAAACCCGCTAAGCCAATGGCTAGCCATTGAAAAATTGACAAATGAAAAGACTGAATAATGTGTGCGTAATCCAATAGGTTGTTTAATTATTTTATAAATGTCTTTTCATATATGGAAATCCATTCTTGTGGGGTTACTTTTTTGCATAATGTTGCCAACAATTCATAGGGAATTTCATCAACGTATTTAAAACGGATGCAGCTTTTACCCATATCGAGTTTACGTTTGCTGTGTTTAGGAAATTCATTTACAAACCAATCGTGCAATTTTGGGTTTGCATACATGCCCATGTGATAAAAATTAATCGAATTTTTTTGTGACGCGATGCTCAAAAAAGGCAATGGTAATTTTGGGTCGCAATGGTACCCTTTTGGATACAGTGCATGTGGCACATCATAACCAATCATGCCATAACTCATACCCTCTTCAAAACCATTTGGCAAATTATTTTTAATAATCTGTCTTAACTTGCTAATGGGTTCTTTTCTGTCTTCTGGCTGCTGGTTGATGTAATCTTCTGTTGAATTGGCTTGATACTGCATTTTAAAAATTTCTGCTGAAATAAAGGTATGATAAATCTTAGTAATACAAAAAGAGACATTGTTATTTATTGTAGGAGCTTGTGTTTGTGGGAAAATTTGTTAACTTCGTTGAATGTATGAAACATTATAGTGATTCCATATCATTACATTTGGGTGTAATGCTAAAGAACCAGATTAACACATTCAAATATTAGTATTTTAACAAAACCGACCTTAAAATTTGTATTTTTGAAACCTAAATGGCGGACAAAGCATTCATAACACCAAATGTTCTAAAATGGGCAAGAGAATCGGCAAGAATGACCGAAGAAACTGCTGCTGCCAAAGTTTCTGTGCCTATTGAGAAGTTAAAGCAATGGGAAGAAGGAACCAATCAACCAACCATTCGTCAAGCACAGACATTAGCCAAAGCATATAAAAGACCTTTTGCGTTGTTTTTTTTACCTGAAATTCCTCGTGACTTTCAGCCACTTCAAGATTTCAGAAAATCAGGTTCAAAGACATTGACAACTTCATCCATTTTTATCATTCGAGAAATTCAACAAAAGCAAGCTTGGATTAGTGATGTATATTCAGAAAATCAAGAAGAAAAATTGCCCTTTATTGGTCGCTACTCAATAAAAGATAACCCTCAAGTAGTTGCAAAAGATATTCTCGAAACTTTAAAGATAAATCCTTCATTATACAAAACAGAAAATCCCATTAAAGAATGGATTGATGCCGCAGAGAAAAATGGTGTTTTTGTTTCAAGAACAAGTTTCATTCACTCTCGCCTTAAATTAGACTCAGAAGAGCTACAAGGTTTTGCAATTGCAGATCACCGTGCTCCTTTTGTTTTTATAAATTCTGATGATTGGAATGCTCCACAACTTTTTACACTAGTTCATGAATTAGCACATATTTGGATTGCTGAAACTGGCATTTCCAACGAAGTTGAACCTAACTTAAAGCACAAAGACAAATTTCATCCCATAGAATTGTTCTGCAATGAAGTAGCTGCAAATGCTTTAATGCCAAAAGAAACAGTTTTCAGTTTTGATATATCATCATTTCAAAATTCAAAAGATATTTTCAAAATCGCCAAACAGTTAGGCGTTAGTTCTTTTGCTTTATTGGTTAGAGCTTTAAATCTTAATATTATTTCAACTCCTACTTATCAGAAACTCAAAAAACAAGCAGATATTGATTATGCTCAATACTTAAAAAAAGAAGAAGAGAAAAAAGAAAAACAAAAGGAAAAAGATAAACCGGGTGGGCCGAATTATTTTTTGCTTCAATTAAATAGAAACAGTAGACTCTTTACCCAAACTGTTTTAGATGCTTTTCGTGGTGGGTTTATTGAGCCGACATTGGCAAGCAACTTATTAAATGTTCAAGTAAATAAATTTCAAAAACTAGAATCCCAATTATTTAGATGAGCATGACGGCAAACAAATATTGTTTGGATGCCAATGTGTTAATCCAAGCATGGCAAAAATATTACAATCCAAAATTTTGCCCGGATTATTGGAAATTATTGATAGAACTTGGCAAACAAAATAAAATTTTTATTCCCGAATTGGTTTATTTAGAAATAACGAGAACAGAAGACGACCTTTCAAAATGGTTAAAAGGAAGTAAAATTTCAATCAACAAAATAAGTGAGCCTATTACTATATGCTTACAAAAAATTTATTCAGCTGACCCAGTACATAAAAACTTGGTTGACAACACTAAAGCTCGGTCATTGGCAGACCCTTGGGTAATTGCACATGCTCTACATGAAAATGCAACAGTTGTAACAAAAGAAGAAAAGGTTACAGCTTTAAATTCTAACAGAATTAAAATCCCTAACGTTTGTGACAATATGGGAATTAGATGGATAAATGACTTTCAGTTTATTGACGAGTTAGACATCAAATTCCAATGTTCATTGCCTTAAATAACACTCGAAGATTAGAACCAAAAAATGAAAACCGCCTAAAGAAATACTGTCTTTAAACGGTTTCCAAAAACTAAATAACCAACCAAAAATTTATGCTTTAACCCGTGTACTCTCTCTAGGGTTATCAACTTTATCGCTTTTAAACTTACGTAACTTCTCTTTTTCTGTCGCCGTTTTTCCTTTAGTGTCACCTTCTTTTAAATATTGAATGTAACCCCTGCCAACAAACTCATATACCGTTCCAGAACTTGGGTGATATAATTCTATCTTTCCATCATTAATAACGCTCAATTCGAAATGTTCATTGTCGAAGAAATCATAATCTAATGTTAAAGTTTTTAAATAGAAATCGCCAGTTACATTTCCAACGCCATAAAGTCCGGTATAATCCCAATATAAATTATTAACATTCATACCGTTAGCATCTTGCGAGCTTCTAAACTCCGAGTCATTTCCACCAGCTAAAAACTGTAAATAATTTTCATTATCAAATTCGTTGATGGCTCCAAAATTACTGGTATATGTTTTTTCCCAAGCTTCATATTCTTGCAAGAAGTAATGAATGTTATCATAAAACACAAAATCGTAGTCGAAATTGCTACGTTGGTAGCCATCTAAAAAGTAGGATGTGTCGTTATTTGGGTTATATAATTCTATGGTATTATTATCTATTTGAAACACATCAAACGTTTCAAACCCATCAATATCATGGTAAACATCTAAAATCATATCATAAGCATCATAATTTGCTACATCTATACCATAACCGTTTCCGCTAGAGCCAATACCAACTAAGTTATTGTTGGCAAACATGGTGCCGTTTCTAAAAGATATAGTAAATGCCTTTTGTAAAAACGGTGTGGTGCCGTAGCCTGTGGTTCTATTAATATCTACATACCACAATTCATAAGAATTCAATAATTGGTTTATAGATATGGTTGGTCGTGGGTTATAATCATCAACGATAACATCCGTAGAACACGAAGTAAAAAGGGTTGTTGCCAAGGCGACACTTAAAAGTAATTTTATAGTCTTCATAACCATACATTTTAGGAGTTATTGTAACTAGATTTCAAAACGCGTGCCAAAAATTTTTAGCTAATACTATCTTCATCTGCCTTTCAACAATATTTTATGTATTTTTGAAGTATTGTGAATTAAACTATGTTATGGAAACGCCTTTAAAATATGCTGTTTTTGGTGCTGGTAGTTGGGCTACGGCGATTGTGAAAATGCTTTGCGAAAATTTAAATGAAGTGGGTTGGTACATGCGCAGCGTATCTACCAAAGAGCATTTGTTGCGCGAACAACACAACCCCAATTATTTGAGTTCGGTGGAGTTTCATTTAGAACAACTGAAACTTAGTAACAACATCAATGAAATGGCAAATTATGCCGATG
>NCDW01000197.1 GCA_002280395.1 Flavobacteriales bacterium 32-35-8 | reverse complement strand
GGTATCCGCGCGAGTGTATCTCGTCGCTTCTAGTCATTAGATGACCCGTAAACCGAAACGTAATTTTAATTTTTTTTATAGTGTATCAAATTTCATCCATAGTATTCCAAAATATATATTACAAAGTAAATAATACTTATTTATTGTGTTGTATGTACCCTCGTCGTCCGTAGTCTATCCATATTTTGAATTAGTGGGACTAATTCGTTGTGTTAATTTTAGAATAATAAAAAAACTAAAAACTCCAAAAAGGGTAAAAAAATGAATATAATATTGGATAAAGACATTAATAAATCTATAGAAGAGGCGATTGCCTTTTGTGAGGAAGAAGGATTGGAAATCGTTTTCACTCATGAACTTTCCGAGGAATTATTGCAAACAATTTCTGAACGGACAAGAGAAAATCCCTCTATGTATTATGCAAGTGTAGAGATGTTAAAACGACGCTTACTAAACGGGTGTTACATCGTGAAAAAAGATGATGAAGTTTATGGTCACATTTTTGTGCATAAACATATGGTTTACAAGTTTTCTGTTTATGAACGTTCCTCGTTATGGGTTCATGCAAAATATCGCAAGGCGAATTTGGGTTTATTTTTAATGCATCTAATGACCAAGCGATATATGAAAGACTTTCTAATCTCTATTGCTCAAGAGCCAGCAGTGCACCGCAATAACGAATTGTTAGGGATGAAGCATATAGCCTTAAAGGATTTATCGCCTAGAATTGTGGAAGATTTGGAAAAAATAGGAAAATTAAGAGACGAGTTAAAATATAAATATTATGTTAATTCTTATTTTGAATCTAAATTAGTACCAATTAATAAGATTCTCAATCAAATAAATAACCAATGAAAAAATTAGTAATAGCATACAGTGGCGGATTAGATACGTCCTACTGTGCCGTAAGTTTGTCAAAAGAATTTGAAGTACATGCCGTAAGCGTCAATACGGGCGGATTTACCAAAGCAGAAATCGACCATATTGAAAGTAACGCCTATAAAATGGGGGTTACAACCTATAGAAATATCGATGCCGTAGCTACATTTTATCAAAAAGTAGTAAAGTATTTGATTTTTGGAAATGTATTAAAAAATAACACCTATCCATTATCGGTAAGCGCAGAACGAATCATTCAAGCCATTGAAATTGTGGAGTATGCTAAAAGCATTGGTGCAGAGTATATTGCTCACGGAAGTACAGGTGCTGGAAACGACCAAGTACGTTTTGATATGATTTTCCAAACATTGGCACCAGAAATTCAAATCGTAACACCTATCAGGGATAAAAAGCTAAGTCGTCAAGAGGAAATTGATTATTTAAAAGCCAATGGCATTGATATGTCATGGGAAAAAGCGAAGTATTCTGTTAACAAAGGACTGTGGGGAACGAGTGTAGGTGGTTCGGAAACCTTGACATCTGATAAACCTTTGCCTGAGGAAGCTTATCCTTCTCAGCTAAAACATGCAGAGCCAGAAAAAGTAAAATTAACTTTTATGAAAGGGGAATTAGTAGCCATAAATGGCATTGAAAATGATCCAGAAATCAATATTGAAGTTTTAAATAATCTGGCTAAAGCTTATGCTATTGGTAGAGATATTCATGTGGGAGATACTATTGTGGGCATAAAAGGTAGAGTTGGTTTTGAAGCGGCTGCGGCATTAATAACCATTAAAGCACACCATTTATTGGAAAAGCATACGCTTACCAAATGGCAATTACAGCATAAAGAATATTTAGCTAGTTTTTATGGCATGCATTTGCATGAAGGTCAGTATTTAGATCCCGTAATGAGAAATATCGAAGCGTTTTTACAAAGTAGCCAAGACAAAGTAAGTGGCGATGTTGTTGTAACTTTGAAACCATATCATTTTACATTGGATGGTATTTCATCCAAACACGATTTAATGAATGCTAAGTTTGGAAGTTACGGTGAAGAAAATAAAGGCTGGACTCCAGAAGAAGCAAAAGGTTTTATTAAAATTTTTGGTAATCAGAACAAAATATATCAACAAGTAAATTCCGAATCATGATTCAAGTAGGCATTATAGGTGGCGCAGGTTACACGGCAGGAGAATTGTTACGATTACTTATCAATCATACTGAAACCGAGATAAATTTTGTATATAGCACATCTAATGCGGGCAATAAAATCAGTAGTGTTCACCAAGATTTGTTGGGCGATATAGATATTAAGTTTACAGATACCATCAATCCAAATGTAGATGTGTTATTTTTATGTTTGGGACATGGGAATTCCGTTAAGTTTTTATTGGCTAATTCGTTTTCAGATACCACTAAAATCATTGATTTAGGAAACGATTTCAGACTAGAAAAAGATAAAGAATTTAATGGGAAATCTTTTGTCTATGGGTTGCCAGAGTTACAAAAAGATGCTATTAAAAAGGCAGATTATATAGCAAATCCAGGCTGTTTTGCGACAGCCATTCAATTGGCATTGTTGCCATTGGCACAACAGAATTTATTGGGTGATGATGTGCATGTGAATGCCGTTACAGGAGCTACGGGAGCGGGAACCTCGTTATCGGAAACCTCACATTTTCCTTGGAGGGATAATAATTTTTCGTATTACAAACCTTTTACACATCAGCATTTAGGAGAAATCAATCAGTCGGTTAAACAATTACAAAACAATTTTTCTTCCGAAATTCTTTTTATGCCAAATAGAGGAAATTTTTCAAGAGGTATTTTTGCGACGGTTTACACCAATTTTGAAGGTAGTTTAGAAGAAGCTAAAGAGTTGTACAAATCATTTTATAAAGATGCTAAGTTTACGTTTGTTTCAGATGAGGTTTTGCATTTAAAACAAGTGGTAAATACCAACAAATGCTTGATTCATTTACATAAGCATAATAATAAATTATTGGTTACTAGTATTATAGATAACCTTTTAAAAGGAGCTTCCGGACAAGCGATTCAGAATATGAATTTAATGTTTGGTTTAGAAGAAACAACTGGATTGCAATTAAAAGCAACGTATTTTTAGTCTGTCATTCCTGCGAAAGCAGGAATCCAATTTGAAAACGTTAAGATAAATAGATTCCTGCTTTCGCAGGAATGACAAAAAAGTAAAGATTATGAAAATAGCCATCATCGGAACAGGAAATTTAGGAAGCTCCATCGCCAAAGGGCTTATTAAAAACAAAACGTTTACGTCTTTATACTTAAGTGATAAGAACACAACGGCTGTAAATAGTTTTAATTCGGTTGAAAATGTCACTATCACCAATGACAATATGTTGGCGGTAGAACAATCCGATATGGTTATTTTTGCTTTGCAACCTAAACATATCAATGCGGTGTTGGAAAGTGTGGCTTCAAAAATTACCGCGGACCATGTGGTTATTTCTGTAGCCGCTGGTGTTGATATTGCTAGGATTGAAGGCATTATTGGTAAGGATAAAAACATAATTCGCGTCATGCCCAATACGGCTATTTCCATTGGAAAATCCATGACTTGTATTGCTGCCAACGAAAAAGCCCAAGACAAAGTAGCTTTAGCGCAAAATATATTTAACCAATTAGGAACCACCATGGTCATTCCTGAGGATTTGATACAAGCTGCTACTGTTATTTGCGCGAGCGGTATCGCATTTTGGATGCGCCTTGTGCGTGCTACAACGCAAGGTGCCATACAATTAGGTTTTGAAGCAGAACAGGCACATGAATTAGCTACGCAAACATGTTTTGGAGCCGCCAGTTTATTGCTGGAATCTGGAAGACATCCTGAGCAGGAAATTGACCGCGTAACAACACCAAGTGGTTGTACCATTGAAGGTTTAAATGCGATGGAACACCAAGGATTGAGTTCGGCTTTAATACAAGGTATCGTAGCATCTTTTGAGAAAATTAATCAAATTAAAAAGAATTAACATGCCATTATTTGACGTTTATCCATTATATGATGTGACTCCAGTATCTGGAAAAGATATGCACGTTTACGACGAAAAAGGAGTTGAATATTTAGACCTTTACGGAGGTCACGCCGTGATTTCCATTGGGCATTCACATCCCAATTATGTAGAAGCTGTTACCAATCAAGTTTCTAAACTGGGATTTTATTCCAATGCGATTCAGAATCCGTTGCAAGTCGAACTAGCCCATAAAATCGAAACATTATCAGGTTGTAAAGGTTACGAATTGTTTTTGTGCAATTCGGGTGCCGAAGCCAATGAAAATGCTTTAAAGTTAGCCTCGTTTAAAACAGGAAAAGCACGAGTTATTGCTTTTGATAATGCGTTTCACGGACGTACATCAGCAGCGGTGGCAGTAACCGATAATAAAAATATTGTAGCACCAATTAACGCGCAGCAACAAGTTACTTTTTTAGCGTTGAATGATATTGAAGGCGTTAAAAGGGAATTGGAAAAAGGCGATGTGTGTGCCGTTATTGTAGAATTTATCCAAGGTGTTGGCGGATTGGACCAAGGAACAGCCGAGTTTTTTGAGCAAGTAGATAAACTTTGTAAAGCCAACAATACGTATTTTATTGCTGATGAGGTACAATCTGGTTACGGACGTTCAGGTAAATTCTTTGCATTTCAATATTACAACGTGACGCCAGAAGTTATTTCCATAGCTAAAGGTATGGGGAACGGATTTCCAATCGGCGGTATTTTAATCCACCCAAGCATTGAAGCAAAACATGGTATGTTAGGTACCACTTTTGGCGGCAATCATTTGGCATGTGCTGCTGGGTTGGCGGTTTTAAACACCATTGAAGAAGAAAAATTGATGGATAACGTTAATGCTGTTTCAGATTATTTTATTGCCGTAGCAAAAACAATTCCTCAGATAAAGAACATTAAGGGAAGAGGATTAATGATTGGTTTGGAATTCGACTTTGAAGTCGGCGACCTCAGAAAAAAGCTTATTTATGAGCATCATATTTTTACTGGTGGCGCTTCCAATAAAAAGTTAATTAGAATTTTGCCACCATTAACCATTAAAAAAGAACATGTTAATCAGTTTTTTGAAGCACTTAAGAAAACTTTAGAGCCAATAGAAGTTGAATAATAGTAACAAAGTCCCAAAGTCCCAAAGTTACAAAGCTTAGAAACTCTGAAACTTTGCCACTTTGAAACTCAGAA
>NCDW01000196.1 GCA_002280395.1 Flavobacteriales bacterium 32-35-8 | reverse complement strand
TTGGTTCCAATCATTTAAATAAATACTTTGTAAGGTGTCTTGAGAGGTGTTTTGGTAGGTTATGGTTTGAGAGATCGTTATTTGCCCAATTTCCATATCAAAATCAGCTTTAAGATCAATGCTGTTTTGACCCCAAGCTGTTACGCATGAAAAGAGAAGAATGAAATTTAGAAAACGTAATTTCAATTTATAGCAATAACATTAAATAGATTTATATTTTATAAGGCATCACAATATAGTAAATAAGTTGATGGTTTTGTTTAACTTAAATACAAACGAAAAAAACACCAAAATATTTAGAAATTAGGACTTAGTTCCGAGCCATTGTAGAATGAGTTGAGAATGGCTATGACTTCATCTTCAGAATCTACTAAATGTATTAAATCTAAATCTTTAGGACTTATATTGCCATTGCTTTCTAGAAGTGTAGATTTTATCCAATCCAACAATCCTTTCCAAAATGTTGTTCCAACTAAAATTATAGGGAACTCTTCTATTTTATGGGTTTGTATTAATGTCATCGCTTCAAATAATTCATCTAAAGTGCCAAACCCTCCAGGCATAACCACAAACCCTTGTGAATATTTAACAAACATGACTTTACGTACAGTCATGTTGTTCGAAAGGCAATTCAATGTTTAATCCCACCGAAGTGCCACCGCCTAAATTTGCTCCTTTATTGCCTGCTTCCATAATGCCTGGCCCACCACCTGTAATAACACCGTAGCCTGCCTCAACAATACGTTTTGCAATTTTTTCTGCAAGAATATAGTTTGGATCCTCGGGTTTTGTTCGTGCAGACCCAAAAATGGAAACACAAGGACCAATAAGGCTCATTTTTTCAAATCCATAAACAAACTCTCCCATGATTTTGAAAATGGCCCATGAGTCGTTGGTTTTTATTTCGTTCCATCTTTTATGATGCTTTTCGTGTGTCATAAGTTTTAAATATTTTTATGTTCTATTTGTGTCTAGGAATGTATTAATTTAATTCTTTTTTCAGAAATTTAGCTGTATAACTTTTTTTATGTGTTGCAACTTCTTCTGGAGTTCCTTCAACAATGATTTGTCCACCGCCTTTACCGCCTTCATAACCAATGTCTATGATGTGGTCAACTGTTTTAATAACATCTAAATTATGCTCAATAATAAGGACGGTATTTCCTTTGTTGGCTAATTTGTTCAATACAATCATTAACACTCTAATATCCTCAAAATGAAGTCCGGTTGTGGGTTCATCCAATATGTAAAATGTGTTTCCGGTATCGCGTTTGCTCAATTCGGTTGCCAGTTTTATACGTTGGGCTTCACCACCAGAAAGCGTTGTGCTTTGTTGTCCTAAAGTGATGTAACCGAGTCCAACATCTTTAATCGTTTTAAGTTTATTGTGAATTTTCGGAATGTGCTCAAAGAATTCCACAGCTTCATTCATGGTCATATTAAGCACATCGCTGATGGATTTTCCTTTATAACGAATCTCCAAAGTTTCCCTATTAAAACGTTTTCCTTGGCAGGTTTCACATTCTACATAAACATCTGGTAGAAAATTCATTTCAATAACCCGTAAACCACCTCCTTGGCAGGTTTCACAGCGTCCGCCAGCCACATTGAAACTAAAACGTCCCGCTTTATACCCACGAATCATAGCTTCGGGAATTTTTGCAAATAAGTTTCTGATTTCACTAAATGTTCCAGTGTAGGTTACTGGGTTACTGCGAGGGGTTCGTCCAATTGGGGATTGATTGATGTCAATCACTTTATCAATATGTTCTAAACCGCTGATGCTTTTGTATGGCATTGGTTTTTTTACGCCATTAAAATAGTGGGCATTGAGAATGGGATAGAGGGTTTCGTTTATTAAGGTGGATTTTCCACTGCCAGAAACACCTGTAACACCAATCATTTTTCCTAAAGGAAATTTTACCGATACATTTTTTAAATTATTTCCGGTACAACCTTTTAATTCTAAAAATTTACCGTTGCCTTCCCGACGTTTTTTCGGGATTTCAATTTGTTTGGTGCCATTTAAATAATCTGCTGTAAGGGTATGATGCGTTAAAAGTTCTTTCGGTGTGCCAATACTGATTATTTCTCCGCCGTATTTGCCAGCTTTCGGACCAATATCAATCACATAATCGGCGCGTTCTATCATGTCTTTATCGTGTTCAACGACAATGACCGAATTGCCTAAATCTCTTAACGCTACTAAGGAATTAATAAGTTTTTCATTATCACGTTGGTGCAATCCAATACTAGGTTCATCTAAAATATAAAGAACGCCAACCAATTGTGAGCCGATTTGCGTAGCCAGACGAATGCGTTGCGCTTCTCCACCAGAAAGTGATTTTGAGCTTCTGTTTAATGATAAATAATCCAGTCCAACATCCAATAAAAATTGTAACCTAGCTTTGATTTCCTTAATGATTTCCTCTGAAATTTTTAATTGTTTTTCAGAAAGATGATGGTGCAAATCGTTAAACCAATTGGTGAGCTCTACAATATCTGCATTGGCAATTTCAGCAATATTTTTATTGTTTATCTTGAAATAAAGAGATTCTTTTTTTAATCTGGAACCGTGGCATTCCGGACAAACAATTTTATCCATATACTCTTTTGCCCAGCGTTTTAAGGATGTAGATTCTGCTGTTTTATATTGGTTTTCAATAAAGTTGGCAACGCCTTCAAAATCGATTTTATAATCGCGGGTAACGCCCAAGGTTTTACTTTCTACTGAAAATTTTTCATTGCCACCAAACAAAATCATGTGTTTGGCGTCTTCAGGAATATCTTTATAGGCATCGGTCAATTTAAAATTGAAACGTTGCGAAATGGCTTCAAACTGTTTAAATATCCAACTGTTTTTTTCTGGTCCGTGAGGAGCTAAAGCACCATTTTTGATGGATAAAGTTTCGTCGGGAACAATTTTTTTGGTGTTAACTTCATATAATTCACCAATACCATTGCAATGATCGCAAGCACCTTTAGGAGAATTGAATGAAAAATTATTAGGTTCTGGATTTGGATATGAAATCCCTGAAGTCGGACACATTAAATGTCTACTGAAATAACGTACTTCGTTCATGTCTTGGTCAATCACCATCAACACATCTTCACCATAATACATGGCAGTATTGATGCTTTCTGTTAGGCGTTTATCATTATCTGTCGAGTCATCAATCTTAAGTCTATCAATAACAATTTCAACATCATGTGTTTTATAACGGTCTAGCATCATGCCTTTGGTGATGTCTTTTATTTCGCCATCGGTTCTTACCTTTACAAAACCTTGTTTGGCAATTTGCTCGAACAATTCGCGATAATGCCCTTTTCTAGACCGAACAACAGGGGCTAAAATATTGATGCGTTTATCTTTAAAGTCCGTAATGATGAGTTCTTTAATTTGCTCATCATTATAGCTTATCATTTTATCGCCCGTATTATAACTGTAGGCATCACTGGCCCGCGCATATAATAAACGAAGGAAATCATAAATTTCTGTGATAGTGCCAACTGTAGAGCGTGGTGATTTACTGGTCGTTTTTTGCTCAATGGCGATCACGGGAGACAATCCATCAATTTTGTCAACATCCGGACGCTCGAGACCGCCTAAAAATTGTCTGGCATACGCCGAAAAAGTTTCTATATAACGACGTTGTCCTTCGGCATAAATAGTATCAAAAGCTAATGACGATTTTCCACTTCCGGACAAACCAGTAATAACCACTAATTTTTCACGAGGAATCGATACATCTATATTTTTAAGATTGTGCACTCTGGCACCTTTTACTTCAATAAAATCCTCAAATTGACTCATAAATTATAGGCAAACCTGCCTGTTCGGCAGACAGGATGGCAAAGGTACAATTTTAGTTATTAAATTTATGTGAAGATTTAGCTCTAATAAGAAAACTGGTTACTCTTCTAAAACCTCAAGATGTACAATTAAAGAACCGGTTAGTTTGTGTTTTGTAATTTCCATAAAGGCTTTTTTTGATAAATCTATTTCCCTATCTTTAACAAAAGGGCCTCTGTCGTTTACGGTTACGATTACAGATTCATTATTAACCGTATTTGTAACCCTAATTTTAGTTCCAAATTTTAACGTTTTGTGGGCAGCAGTATATGAATTATTATCAAACTTTTCACCACTAGCAGTTTTTCTACCATTAAATTTATCGTGGTAGTAAGAGGCGTGCACATTTTCTTTATATGGCACGTATGATGTAAAAGAGGAATCTATAGCTATAGTATCAGTTAAAACACTATCTATTTGTATGGTATTAAAATGTGATGTTTTGTTGATGTTTGTTTTAGGAGCTCTATTAGAAAAACTAGATATAAAAATAAGTAAACATAAAAAACTTAGAGGTTTAATAAATAATACAAGAAGCTTCATGTTTTTAAGTTTAATTGTCATTCAATAGGACTAATATAGCTTTAAATGGTTTAAAAAATAAATTTAAAAACGGAATGGTTGCATTTTTATTGTAATGTATCAAAGATTTTAAGTAATAAAAACAAAAGAAGCTACATAAAATATGTAGCTTTTTTAAATATTTGAGTAAATAAAATTATTGATTTGCTATTGAAATTTCACCAGCATTCAATGATTTAGTATAATTAGCTTTGACTTCTTTTAAGAATCCAAAGAATTGAGTGTTATCTTTTTTCTCTAAAACAACATAGGTGTTTCCATTAGATTTTGTTATCACTTCTTTTACAACTACTTGGTTTCCATGAACACTTTTGTAATTGGCTACTTTTCCTCTTTTAGCAATCATATTTAATTTAGGAAAGGAGATATGATTGTATTCAGTTCCTGAAGGGGTATTTATAACCAGTACATCGCCAACTTTTGGCTCGTTTTGATTTGGAAGTGTGTTGTTGTTTGCAAAAGAAACGCTAACAGCAAAAAGTAATAAAAGGCATATTTTTTTCATAATTTTAAGTTTTAAAGGGTTTATATTATTAATTTGATACTAAATTAACTACTAAATTGTTTATTGTAAAATTTGTTAAGACTAATTAACTTTTGAGTTTTTTTATGATTTTTTGTGTTATACCCTATCATTTTAGGGGTGTCATTTGAACTTGGATAGAAGTTTTTATGCTACATGCTTTACAGAAAATAGATGTCCGTTTTTTTAGTATTGATTTTGATGCTGGTACCCTGTCAAAAAATAGGGTTAGTACTTTAAAAATTAAATATAAAGTTTAACATATTGTTAATATTTTTTATATTATTTTTCTTTCAAAATAAGCTAAACCCATATTATTGTAGGATTGATGACCTACATAACATTTGTTTGACAAACTTTTTTTATAATTGCATTAAAATGATACTTAAATAAGTAATACATATGAAATTATTAGGAATTGGCTCAAGAATTAACCATAAAGAATTTGGTAAAGGTGTTATAACCAATGTGACATCCCAACATTATTGGGTGACATTTATTGAAAACGGATTGGAAACCATGGATTTGGATAGTGCGTTTGAAGTTATTGAAGCTGCCGATGGCGATGTGGATACCGTGAGTTTTTTTGATATTGAAAGCAGTTTGGTAAACATCCTTAAAAAATGGAGTGATGTTAGTGAAATAGTACCAATCGCAGATAAATATAAAGGTGGGAAGCTTATTTTAGAGTCCGCAGATGCCAGTTTAAAACCTTATGAATTGCCTATTGATACCTTTTTTCATAAAATTACGATGGTGAGAGACAGATTGCGT
>NCDW01000195.1 GCA_002280395.1 Flavobacteriales bacterium 32-35-8 | reverse complement strand
GATAAATTCATTTCACAAAATCCTAAAATCGATCCAAGAACACCTGCCAATCCTAAACTCAATCTGGCAAAATTGCAAAATATACAACCAGAAGCATTAATGACAGAAACTTTGGCACGTATTTATGTCGAGCAAAAAAACTATTCAAAAGCAATTCAATCATATAAAATTTTAAGTTTGAAATATCCAGAAAAAAGTAGTTTCTTTGCAATCCAAATTAAAGCAGTAGAAGAATTACAAGAACAAAATAATAAGTAATAATGAGCACATTTTCAATATTTTTAGCACTGATTGTTATCGTAGCATTTTTATTAATAGTCGTAATCATGGTGCAAAACCCTAAAGGAGGCGGATTATCTTCATCTTTTGGAGGCGGAGGCACACAACAATTAGGTGGCGTTAAAAAAACAACTGATTTTTTAGATAAAAGCACATGGACTTTAGCAACTATCTTGTTAGTATTAATTTTAGTGTCTAATGTAGCCATAAACAGAGGCGTACAAAGCGTTGATTCTAAAGCCTTGGATATCGATCCATCGGCACAACCTTTAAATCAAATACCTCCTGCTCAACAACCTTTACCAAATAATCCAACGGAACCAACAACTGAGCCAGCACAATAATTAGGGTTCTTTAAAATAAACCAAAATGCCAACTTAAATCGTTGGCATTTTTTATTTCTGCAAGTTTGTCAGTTTACAGCTATTGGCACACTTTTAGACTATTGTATCAGCATTAAATAATAACTTAATAATTTAAAACGTATAATCAATATGGGATTAAACATTAAACCATTAGCAGATAGAGTTCTTATTGAGCCTGCTGCCGCTGAAACCAAAACAGCATCAGGAATTATCATTCCAGATAACGCTAAAGAAAAACCGCAAAGAGGAACTGTAGTAGCTGCCGGAAAAGGCACCAAAGACGAGCCTATTACTGTTAAAGTTGGCGATACTGTGCTTTATGGGAAATACGCTGGTACAGAACTTAAATTAGAAGGTAAAGACTATTTAATTATGCGCGAAAGCGACATATTAGCTATTGTTTAAATGGCTTCTAGCTATTAGCCGTTGGCTTTTAGCAACAACTAAAATTAATATAATTAAACGATGCCAATAGCCAAAAGCTAAAGGCCAAAAACTAAAAATTAAAAAATGTGGCAAAAGATATTAGATTTGATATTGACGCTCGCGACGGTTTAAAACGTGGCGTAGATGCATTAGCCAATGCAGTAAAAGTAACATTAGGACCAAAAGGCCGTAACGTTATCATTAGTAAAAGTTATGGCGCACCTCAAGTAACCAAAGATGGTGTTACCGTGGCAAAAGAAATTGAATTAAAAGACCCACTTGAAAATATGGGGGCTCAAATGGTTAAGGAAGTTGCTTCTAAAACCAACGATTTAGCGGGTGATGGTACGACTACTGCTACCGTTTTAGCGCAAGCTATCGTAAAAGAAGGTTTGAAAAACGTTGCTGCTGGTGCCAACCCAATGGATTTAAAACGTGGTATCGACAAAGCAGTTAAAGCCATCATTGAAGATTTAGAAAAGCAAGCTAAAAAAGTTGGCAATTCTTCCGAAATGATTAAACAAGTGGCTTCTATTTCTGCAAATAATGATGACACCATTGGCGAATTAATCGCAACTGCTTTCGGTAAAGTTGGTAAAGAAGGTGTTATTACTGTTGAAGAAGCTAAAGGTATGGAAACCTATGTAGATGTTGTAGAAGGTATGCAATTCGACAGAGGTTATTTATCGCCTTACTTTGTAACGGATGCCGATAAAATGATTGCTGATTTAGATCATCCGTATATTTTATTATTTGATAAAAAGATTTCTAACTTACAAGAAATCCTTCCTATACTTGAACCAGTGGCTCAATCTGGAAGACCTTTATTAATTATTGCTGAAGATGTTGACGGACAAGCGTTGGCTACCTTAGTAGTAAACAAATTACGTGGAGGCCTTAAAATTGCTGCTGTAAAAGCACCAGGTTTTGGTGACAGACGTAAAGCCATGTTGGAAGATATCGCTGTTTTAACAGGGGGCACCGTTATTTCTGAAGAAAGAGGATTTACTTTAGAAAACGCAGATATTTCTATGTTAGGTACTGCTGAAACTGTAACTGTTGATAAAGATAACACAACAATTATCAATGGTTCTGGAGATGCAAAAGAAATAAAAGCTCGTGTAAACCAAATTAAATCTCAAATCGAGACCACTACAAGCGATTACGATAAAGAAAAATTACAAGAACGTTTAGCTAAATTGGCTGGCGGTGTGGCTGTTCTTTATGTAGGTGCTGCAAGTGAAGTGGAGATGAAAGAGAAAAAAGACCGTGTGGATGATGCGTTACATGCAACTAGAGCTGCCGTAGAAGAAGGCATAGTTGCTGGTGGTGGTGTTGCCTTAGTGAGAGCTAAATCGGTTTTAGAAAAAATAACGACATCAAATCTTGACGAAACAACAGGTATTCAAATTGTAGCACGTGCTATTGAAGCACCATTACGTACCATTGTTGCCAATGCTGGCGGCGAAGGTAGCGTGGTAGTTGCTAAGGTTATGGAAGGCAAAGCTGCTTTTGGCTATGATGCTAAGACAGAAACGTATGTAGATATGCTAAAAGCTGGTATTATTGACCCTAAAAAAGTAACGCGTATTGCTTTGGAAAATGCTGCTTCTGTAGCTGGTATGATCTTAACTACCGAGTGTGCTTTAATTGATGTTAAAGAAGACGCTCCAGCTATGCCAGGTGGCATGGGTGGCGGTATGCCAGGCATGATGTAATCGAGAGCCTCGACACGCACATATTAAAAAACGCTTCAATTTGGTTTGAAGCGTTTTTTTGTGTTTTATTGTTCACAATTTCCTATAAAATGCTAAAACTTATTTTAAAACAATGAATACCCTAATATTAATGACACAGTATTGTAGTTACTATTCCAAGTTGGATAACCGGCTATTATTTCCCTACTTGTATGATATCTAAATTCTAAACTGTATCTATCGTTATGCTTATATCCTAAGCCTAATGCCAAATTATTATTTGTTTTAATTTTAAGCTCGTCAAGCATGGATCCGTCATTTCTTAAAAATTCAATAGAGGAGCTACTGGCAAAATCAAATATATAGGATAGGTTCACGAATATTTTGGAATCATCATTTAAATAAAAATAATGCCTGACACCTATGGGCAATTCAATTGAGCTGTAGTTTACTTTTGAAACAATGATGCCCCCAGAAACATTGCTGGCTTCTCGAGATTTATCAGACTTATAATTTTGACGATATGTTGGTTCTATGATTACACCCCATTTGTTTTTATTAAATGATAAAATGAGCTCTGCTTCAATTCCAATCCTAACTCCAAATTGATTTCCATAATTAAAATCTCGGTTGTTTAGAAAACTGTTTTCTATGGAAAGTGATGAACTGTTGAAACCTGGTCTAACCGTTAAATTAAATAAATCCCTTTTTTGTTTTTCTTCAAAATTTGTAACTTCATGGTCATGCCATTTATTATATCCTTCGAAAAAACGAATCAATTCATCTTTTTTATAATCCAAATTTTCAACTTTGGATATATTAAAAGTTGGACATTTTAAATCATTCCAAAGTTGTTGCTTATAACCTTTATTTATGGCCACCTTGTCATTCTCAATATCCAAATATCTTTTATATATCAATTGTTCAATTTTCGAACCATCTTTACTGTAAAAAAACTTTTTCGTATTCCCTTCTTCAAATAAATACAAACTGGCTTTCCCTTCTAACAATACTTTTAAAAAAAGTTCTTCTTCTTCAAATACAGGATTTTTTTCTTTGCTTATTAAAATCCGGCTATTAACATTATCAATAGATTTGTCTATTTCTACAGTCCTCCTAATGTATTTTGAAATATTGTTGATTCCAAATTCTTTGACAAAACTTATTGCTGTCTTTATAGGCTCAGTGTTTTCTGATAGTTTGTATTCAAATTCCGTTGGATTGTTTCTCCAATCAATATTTTTGATGAAACAATCAATTTTTCGGTCATTATTATCAATATAATATCCTTTCTCAAAAGAAATTTGTGAGTAGCAATTAATGCTTAAAATTGTTATTAAAAGAAATAATAGTTGGTTTTTCATGTTTAGTTAGGTTGGTTAAATAAGCAATCATTCTTATGATATTAAACTTTGGAAATTTTATACCATAAGTTGGCGAAGTTAATGAAATTATTTACAAAATAAGAAGGAATATTGTAATGGAAACTATTCCTTCCCAGCCTGCATCAAAAAGAAATCACTCATCTTTTTAAAGGTATTTTCATTAAATGTCACAGGGCCATGTTGTCCGTTAGGCACCGAAATAAACTCATTTAACAACCCTTTTTCTTTTAAAGCATCAGAGAAAAAAACGCTTTGGCAATGTGGCACCACATTATCTGCATCGCCATGAATGACCAAAAACTGCGGGTCTGTGTTATCAAGAAATGTCATCGGGTTTATAAGTGCCAACATATCTAAATTATCTGCTGGATTGCCTTTAATTAAAGCGGCTTCAGGCGATTTATCATCTTTAGTCGTCGTGCAATTTTCCATACGTGTAAAATCGATGGGGCCAAACCAATCCACCACCGCATCAACAGCACTACTCACTTCTGTATAGTTTCCTAAATCACCTTCAATATCAACGGTTTTTTCGCCAACCGTAAATGTTTTTATCCCATTAGTTGTTCCGGCCAACGATGCTAAATGGCCACCAGAAGAAAATCCGGTAATGCCAATAAAAGACGCATCAATATTGTAAGCTTCTGCATTAGCCCTAATAAAACGAATGGCTGCCTTAACATCATTAATTTGGGCAGGATACATGGCATCCCCACTCGACCGGTGATTTATGGAAATAACCGCAAAACCACTATCCAATAAGGGTTGTCCTATTGCTTGAAAACCCATTTGTTTCATATTATTTGCAAACCAAGCGCTACCATAAATCACAATGACGGCTTTATATTTGGGCTTTTCTATGCTAGGCAAATGAATATCAAGTTTATGATAGATTTTATCGTCGTTAACATAATTTAAATCCAGCCATTGTTTTGCTGTATTTTGTGTAAAACCGCTACTAAAACAAAGCGCTAATAGCAT
>NCDW01000194.1 GCA_002280395.1 Flavobacteriales bacterium 32-35-8 | reverse complement strand
AATTTTGACTGAAAAAGTTTTCTTAGAACATATTCAGCAAAGATGCTTAACTATAAATGACCAGGTTACATTAGATTTAATTAAAGACGTATTATGAACTTTATAGCCATAGATGTCGAAACTGCAAATGCTGATTATTCAAGCATTTGTCAAATTGGAATTGCGGAATTTAAAGACGGAAAGGTAATTGACAAATGGAAAGTTCTAATAAACCCTGAAGACTATTTCGACCCATTTAATGTTTCGATTCACGGAATTACTGAAAAAGACGTGAAAAATGCTCCAACATTTAAGCATATTTACGATGAACTTAAAGAAAGGTTGAACGATAAAATAACAATTCATCATATGCCATTTGATAGAATTGCAATAAATAGAGCTTGTGATTGTTATAATCTAGAACATACAACTCCAAAATGGTTAGATAGCGCTAAAATAGTCAGAAGAACTTGGACAGAATTTTCCCGAACTGGTTATGGACTTTCAAATATTACTAAATTTTTAAACCTAACGTTTGAACATCATGACGCTTTAGAAGATGCAATTGCTGCTGGTTTAGTTGTTGTTAAAGCAAGTGAAATAACAAACTTAACAATAGAAGAATGGTTTAAAAGAGTTGGACAACCAATCTTTAAATACAAAGGTTCATCAGCAATAAACCTTGATGGAAATCCCGAAGGACAATTATTTGGAGAAAATTTAGTTTTTACCGGAGCATTGTCAATTCCAAGAAGCGAAGCAGGATTAATTGCATCAAAAATTGGTTGTAAAGTAACAAACTCGGTAACTAAAAACACTACAATGTTAGTTGTTGGAATTCAAGATGACACTAAATTAGCTGGCTATGAAAAAAGTTCGAAACATAGAAAAGCGGAAGAACTAATTGAAAGTGGAATAAACATTCGAATTTTATCAGAAAATGATTTTGTTGAAATCTGTAATTTGATGAACAATGATGAAGAATAGAAAAAACAGCTGGTAACAGCCGTTATCCGCTATAGCTGGTTTTTCTTGAGTTTTACTTCATTCTTCACGAAAATATTTTATCTTAGCAGACAGTACGCAGTTCGCTGGATTCGCTACAGTCGGATAGCGGCGAAACGTTATAGCCAATGGTAAGAACCCAACACGTAATGAAGAAAATTTTCCTGATTTTGACACTTTCCCCTTTTTCCTTGCTTGCGCAGCAAAGCGACATAGGAAACTGGTTTATCTACTTTGGTGACAAAAAGATAAACAATAGATTCAATTGGCACCACGAAGTGCAGTATCGAAACTTCAATTTTATCGGTGATACAGAACAGCTACTGCTCCGTACGGGCATAGGATACAATCTGACCGAAAATAACAACAATGTTCATTTAGGTTATGCTTTTATATACAGCGAACCATACACTGCAGGAACCGATGACAAGACCAATTTCAACGAACATCGTGTTTACCAGCAGTTTATTACAAGGCAAGTATTTGGCAGAGTTTCTGTTCAACACCGGTATCGTTTTGAGCAACGATTTTTTGAGGACGACTTTAGACTTCGTCTTCGCTACTTTCTAGCAGCAAATATTGCTCTCAACCACAAACAAATGGAAGATAAAACTGTCTATTTATCAATTTATAATGAAATTTTTATGAACACAGAGCAATCCTATTTTGACAGAAACCGACTCTATGGAGGAATTGGATATAGGTTCTCAAAATTTGCAAGAACCGAAATAGGAATTATGAATCAAACCACTAACAATGTTTCTCGAAATCAATTTAATCTGATTACCTTTCTGAATTTTTGAAAACAAGCGGAAAAGCCGAAAACCGTTCTACAAAGTAGGCAAAACAATAATAATAAACGAATGAAAAGTATTAAAATTCTAGCTGTAGCTATTGCTACTACGGTAATGGGGGCTTGTAATAATCAGCCCGAACAAAAAACAACAGAAATCCCCACAGAAGTGGAAGAGAAAGTGAAGCCACTTATCCAAGAAGTTTTAACAAAAGAACAGAGAGATGCTTTGTCCCCTGATGATGTGATAAAATCCTTCAAAGAAGGTAATGAACGCTTTGTAACCAATGAATTAACAGCAAGAGACCATTCTGCACAAGTGAGAAAAAGTGCAATAGGACAATTTCCTAAGGCGGTAGTGCTTTCTTGTATTGATAGCCGAGTTCCCGTAGAAGATGTTTTTGACAGAGGTATTGGCGACATCTTCGTAGGTCGTGTAGCAGGTAATTTTGTGAATGAAGACTTGTTGGGAAGTATGGAATTTGGTTGTAAAGTAGCAGGTGCAAAAGTCATTTTGGTACTTGGCCACGAACACTGCGGAGCAATTAAATCAGCTATTGATGATGTGAAATTGGGCAACATTACTGCAATGCTTTCCAAAATCAGACCTGCTGTGGAGAAAGTGAAGTATGAAGGAGAACGAACCTCTGGAAACCCTGAGTTTGTTCATCAAGTTTGTGAAAGCAACGTAAAAAACACTATTGAACAGATACGAATAAATAGTCCAATCCTTAAAGAAATGGAGGATAACGGACAAATTAAAATTGTGGGAGGTGTTTACGATATGGATTCAGGAAAGGTGACATTCCTTGAATAGAAAAAATGGCTATAACGAATAAGGTTTCGTTCTGTCTGCAAGTTCGAGAATTAAACCTTATTTGTTTTGGCTAATCGTATGCGATACGACCAAAAAACAAAATCTTTGTCAAAATGTTGATGAAAGATTTGATTAACATCAAAACGATTTTAGCCTTTTTAACAATTGATTTATGAAGTATTTACCAAACAAACTTTTTGTAACTGTTGCAACAATGTTTTTCTTGACAGCCTGTGGTGACATAAGCAATAAAGTTGACAATAAACTTAACGAATTACAAAACAAGACGGAGTCTTTAGATTCTTTAATAAATAAAGAAGTTGACAAGGTTTTAACTCTTGACTCACTCATAAATATAGAAAGTGACAAGGTTAAAAAACTTGACACTTTAATAAATAAATCATCTTCTCAACTTGATTCAATCTCAAAGAGAGGAAGTAAGTTATTAGAAAAAATCACCAATTAATTTTAGTTATATGAAATGTCCAAATTGCAATGTGAATTTAGTAATGACAGACCGCAGTGGTATTGAAATTGACTACTGTCCAGATTGTCGTGGAGTCTGGCTTGATCGTGGAGAGCTTGACAAAATCATTGAACGCTCTTCACAAAATGGTAGGAATGCACAACAAGAAAATTATTCTGACAAACAAAGATA
Organism: Flavobacteriales bacterium 32-35-8; assembly: GCA_002280395.1. GTDB lineage: Bacteria > Bacteroidota > Bacteroidia > Flavobacteriales > Flavobacteriaceae > Confluentibacter. The sequence continues at coordinate 1,889 of NCDW01000194.1, read as the reverse complement.
TCCCACAGACAAGGAACATCAATACAAAAAGAAAAAGGGATTGTTTGGGGAATTGTTTGACTTTTAAAAAACTAAAAACTATTCTAAACTCAAGTCGACAACAGAAAATTGACAAGAACCACTGGCTATAACAGCGGTTTGGCGTAATGGCGGGTGCAGTGCTTCGTATGACAGTTTTGTGGTAGGTTCAAGTGCAGCGCTTCGATTAAACTTTTGTGATAAAAATCCGCCACTACGCCAAGCCGCAAAACGTTGGATGTCATTTGTTAAAACATAGAACCAATAGAGAAAATAGAATAGCAATTCAGTTAACAAAATTTTGATTTTTTGGTTGATAATAGAGTTACAATGCTAAAAACAGTTATGTCATGATAACAAAAATATATGATTTTAAAAACCTAAAGGGAGACTTTACCGGAGGAATCGTTGCAGGGATAGTAGCTTTACCTTTGGCTCTGGCATTTGGTGTACAATCCGGCATGGGCGCCATTGCAGGACTTTATGGAGCAATTGCCGTTGGTATTTTAGCCGCAGCTTTTGGTGGTACCGAAACTCAGGCCAGTGGCCCTACTGGTCCAATGACAGTGGTTTCTGCCACATTTATTGCAATAGCAATTAGCATGACCGGAAGTCTTGAAAATGCGATGGGCATCATTGTAGCAACTTTTTTGCTGGCTGGTTTATTTCAAATCTTTTTGGGATTTATAAATATCGGTAGCTACATTAGGTATTTCCCTTATCCGGTAATCTCCGGATTTATGAGTGGCGTTGGACTTATTATAATCTTATTACAAATATTTCCCTTCGCAGGACTTGGATCACCATCATCCACTTTTGGTGTTATAAAAGACATCCCTCATTTGTTTTCTGAATTTAATTTGGCTGCCATTGGGATTGGAGGTATGACGGTATTAATTTTCTATTTATTTCCGAAAATTACAAAGGCAGTTCCCAGTGCTCTCGTTGCGCTTATAACAGCATCGCTTGTTGCTTACTTTTTTAAATTAAACATTCCACTTATTGGTGACATACCTTCCGGCTTACCATCCCTTAAAATAGATGGGCTATTCAGTATTGACTCCAAAGCTTATGTAATCATTATAGAATATGCGCTTGTATTAGCAGTATTGGGATCAATTGATTCGTTGCTGACATCTGTAATTGCAGATAATATAACAAAAACAAAACACAACAGTAATCGCGAATTGATAGGTCAGGGTATCGGTAATGCTGTAGCTGGATTAATAGGTGGAATACCAGGTGCAGGTGCAACCAAGGGAACGGTTGTAAATATTAATTCGGGTGGCAAAACTCGTCTTTCCGGAATAATTCATGGTTTGTTTTTGCTGATTGTGCTTCTTGGGGCAGGAAAGTTAGCTGCCTTTATTCCTATACCGGTTTTGGCTGGAATTCTTATTCCTGTTGGCTTAAATATTATTGACGTAAAGGGATTAAAACATTTATTACATGTACCCAGAGCTGATGCAATTGTATTGGTTATTGTTTTACTAATTACAACTTTTGGCAGCCTTATTTATGCAGTTGCCATTGGAGTGATTTTAGCTTCGGTGCTCTTTATGAAACGTTCAGGTGATATAGCCGAAAAGGGCACTTCGGGTTCAACCCTTGCTGATTTAAAAGGAGAGCAACCATGGAATGATGAAAAAAAGTTGTTCGAAGAATTCAAAGACAGCATATATGTTAAGCACCTTTATGGGCCTTTGTTTTTTGGGTTTACTTCACATTTTCTGAATCTGTTTAAAAATATTGATGAAAAAATAAAAGTCTTGATTATTCGGATGGATCGCGTTCCGCACATTGATCAAACAGGCCTGTATGCAATGGAAGAAACACTGTTTGATTTGAATAAAAAAGGATTACTAGTAGTT
>NCDW01000193.1 GCA_002280395.1 Flavobacteriales bacterium 32-35-8 | reverse complement strand
AGTGACCCTGTTTTTGCTAAAAAAGGCACTAAATAAAATAGGGTCACCTATAGGGTCACTGTCCTTTGATATTATATGTGTTTTTTGACACAGTATAAAAAACAAAAAAGCCTTTAAATACTAGTATTTAAAGGCTTTTTGACTCTTAAAGTTTCTTTTGAAACTTCATCTGGCGGAGAAAGAGGGATTTGTCTACTACAAAAATCACCAATAAAATCAATACTTCGCAAAGCATATTATTTAAGTGACACCTCGACTGACACCTCTTTATAAGGATACTATTATTCTAAATTCAAAGTAATCAAATATAAGTATAATTGTTTGAATATTAAAGCATCAAGGCTAAAAAATGAACTAGTAGTTTAAGTGTTTAGTTATGCGCATCTTGATTAAAATTTGTCTAAAGTGTTTTTCAATTTTAGCCAAAAATTAAGTGAGCTACTTGTTCATGTTTTAATCCTGTATATGAACAAAATTCTTCAATAGTTAAGAACTCATTTTCGAGTTTTTTAAGGTCTGTTCTTATCTTTTGCATCAATCTTGTACTTTGACGATAACTCTTTCCTGTTATGCGTTGTATGTCCTTTGGATAGATGCAAATTCTTTGTTTCTCTATTTTCATACTCTATCTATTGCCTTGACTAGGCTTTGATTCACTTTAAAGGACTACTTGTCAGACTTTATTATGCATAAATTTATAAAAAAAAGTGATTGTTAATCTGTCTCAAATAATCTATAGTATCTTTCTTCTAGTAGTGTTTTGTATTTTTCTTTGAAATCATCTGATAGGAATGAATTATCGATCCACTGGTGGGCGATGGGTTTGTTTTTTTGGAAACGGTTTGCGATTCCTTTTAGTTGTTTTTCATTTAGACCAAGGCTGATTCCTAGTTTTTTAAAATGTTCCCATTTTAATTTTTTCTTTTTTCCTTCCAATGTTAGTGCGAGTTCTTCGGTGTCGTCGGGGTTTACTATGGCTACGTTTAATAAATCATAGGCTGGTGCCAATGTCCAAGTATCTGCCGAATGAATCATCGAAAAGTTTTTCAAATGCATATCATTGTTGCCTGTTAGGAAACTGAAGATACCCAGTTCTAAAAAGTATAGTTTGTCGAGTAAGGTGTTATCTGAATACTCGTCCAGAGCTTTGCCTATCTTCTCCATGGAGCTTTTGTATTTGTCAAAAGCTTCCGTAATTTGGAACATGTCGAGCATGTGGATTTTTTCTCCAGTTTCGGTTCTGTCGATGCGTTTAGTGATATAGGACAGTTCTCCTGACTGCAATCGGATTAAGCTGGACTGTACGGTGTTAATTCCAAAGGCTTCCGCTATTCGCATGGTGAGGTGTTCGTTTTCGGGCATTTCAGAAAAATGTTCGGATGGTGGTTTGAAAATATAATTTCCACCCAAAGCACCAACTACCGTAAGACGTCCCTTAGTTCCATCATGTATTGTATTGTTTACTATAGATAACGATAACTTGGGTTGCACTCCAGGAACAGCCACACTTCTTTCCACCACATTTTTGGCTAATTCCGACATTTGCTGGAGTGAATGTTCGAATACAGGTTGTTGCTTGGTACCGAAAAACTCCAGACTGCATTGCTCGTGGAAATCACCTACGATTGTATTGTCTAATGGTTGGTAGCAATATAAACATTTCTTAGGCATCTTCATTTGGTATTGGTTGAACACTTACCGCACCGATACAATTTTGGCAACAAGCCAAAAGAAGTCCCATGCGGTCGTTTGGATTAATTTTCCAGTTTTTAGAAGCGATATCCAGTAACCATCCTTCGGGAATTAGACCTTCAAAAAAAGGGAATAATCGTTTGTCAGTGTATGTTTCTGAGCGAACTGGCATCGTCAAACTGATGCTTTCTTTAGGATGTTTAGTAATGTAATTTTCATCGTATTGAAAGTGGTAGTCACCGTCGTCCGTTTCTGTAAGTGTTCCCGCCAGATAGTCTTTATAATATATAGCTGCTTTTCTCATGCGTTCTCCTTGTCAATTTTGGATAATTCTCTTGCATTTACTGGTGCCAAGGTATGCCCAAACATTTTGAGTACTTGGTTTACTTTTTCGAGGTTGAGGTTTTCCTTTCCCTGTTCAATTTTTCGAATCACGGTAAGTGCCACTCCAGCACGTTCCGCAAAGGCTTCCTGGGTGAGTTTTACTTCGTTTCTTTTCTCTTTTACGAAATTAGCTAGTGTCATCATAATTATATGCTTTAGCATTGATTTTAAGCAAATATAGTTAATTATATGTAAAAGCATATATTTTGAATAAACATATTGTTTTTATATGTAAAAGCATATAGCTTTTGATTGCTAGTTGTTTTTAAAATTGAGCGCTATTTATGTCTTTATAGGTCATTTATTCCATTCAAAGACATATGGAACATTAGCTTGATTTAACTCATTAGTTTAAGTGTAATCTTTGTTTCAAATTCAATCTAAAATGTTGCAACAGGAAGATGATTGGGGAAAATTGAAACATTTATTAATCTAAATTTTAGGAATTATGGCAAGGCAAAAAGGCATAATTAAATTAAAAGGTACTATCGGGGATATTACTTTTTACAAAACGCAGGATGGTCATTTAGCGAGAGAAAAAGGCGGAATTGACGCTAACAGAATCGCGACTGATCCTGCGTTTCAAAGAACACGAGAAAATGGTTCTGAGTTTGGTATGGAGCAGGGAAGGCTGGTAAAGTACTGAGAACCGCTTTACGTGTATTGTTACTGAATTCGGCTGATAGCCGAATGGTGAGTCGTTTGACGCAATCTATGGTTAAGGTGATTCAGGCTGATTCTACTAACGAACGTGGATTACGAAATGTGATTGATGGTGAGGCAGAATTGTTAGCAGGATTCGAATTTAATATTCGAGGAAAGCTAGGTACTAGTTTGTTTGCTCCTTATACAGGGGGCATCGACAGGATTACGGGTGAAATTACCGTGGATATTCCATCTTTTATTCCATCCAACATGATTGCTGCTCCAGGGGGAACTACTCATTTCAAAATTATTTCTGCGGGTGTTGAAATTGATTTTGAAAATGAAACTTTTGTAGAGCAACATGCAGAAACAGCTATTTTAGCTTGGGATGCTACTCCTACAGCAGTAATCAACCAAGTAAATATGGTTACACCAAACAGCACTAAACCTTTGTTTTTGGCTTTAGGTTTGGAGTTCTACCAAGAGGTTAACGGAAGTATGTATTCCTTGAAAAACGGTACTTACAACCCTTTAGCTCTTATTGTAGTTAATGGAGGTGTGTAATGGACTTCGACAAGCTCAGTCTGACAAATTTAAGTGTTAGAAGATGGTTTTATTTTTAACTAGAACTTATTTCCCAGATGGGACTAATGGTAAACTCGAATGCGAAGGCAAATTGATTTGTAATACTATTGAATTGCCGTGGAAGATGAACGAAACGAAGGTTTCCTGTGTTCCAGAGGGGAAATATTTTATCAGAAAGCGATACAGTGCCAAATACAAATGGCATTTGGAATTAGTGGATGTACCCAATAGAAAGTTTATTCTATTTCATCCTGCCAATAATGCTCAAAAGGAATTGCAAGGCTGCATTGCTCCGGTTACCAAACTTTCTGGACCTGGATTAGGTTTAATGTCCCGAAAAGCTTTTACAAAATTAAAAGACATTGTTTATAAGGCTTTAGACAACAAAGAAAGTGTTGAATTGATTATTGAATAGATTCTTCTCCCGGAAAGTCGGGATCAGGATGACAAATTAGAAAAAATTATGAAAAAAATTATAAAAAGAGCATCAGCTCCCACACCAAAGTTTTTTAAAGTGCTTCGAAATGTTGGTTTGGCATTAGCTGCTATTGGCGGAACTATCTTAGCCGCTCCCATTGCGCTGCCTTTAATAGTTACGACTATTGGAGGTTATGTTGCTGTTGCTGGCGGTGTTTTGTCTGCTGCAAGTCAGCTTAGTACGACCGATGACAGCCAATAACCACACCTTGATGGGAACTGCCGGAGGCACATTTTTAAGTATGATACCTAATATTCAGTCTGAAGATATTGTAAAAACGGCTGTTTTGGCTACTGTTGGAGCCGTTGTCAGTTTTATGATTTCGTTACTACTTAAAAGCCTAAATAAGAAGCACAAAAAATAAGTTTAGCCCTAGTTGTGGTGACCTTTGGGTTAAACAAAATGAAAGCCTGGTCGTGAGATCAGGCTTTTTTGATTTAATATATCCAGTAGTTTCGTATCTGTTGCGGACTGCCGAACTGAGTACTTTCCAGCAATATAAATATCATTTATGGATCTGAATGAAAACTTTCCAAGAGTCTAAGCAATTGATTAAAACCACTACTAGTGGATGGACTTTATTCTTCAAATTCTATGGCTTTATTTAGATATTCAATTAAGGGTTTTGTAGTCTCAAAATAGTTTATAATAGTTTTTATTGCGTCTTTACTTGTCAACACTTTATCGCTAATTAGTTCTTTGGTGCAAAAACCTTTCATCTTAAGCAATTCAACTACTTCTTCTCTTTTTTCTGGAAAATCAGTGAATTTTTTCAATTTACTTTGACCTTGAATACCACTTGGATAGGTATCTTGAAATTGTTTGCTTGAAATTATTCCGTTAATTTCATCAAATGAATAGCTTATTTCTTGTCGAATTTTTTTTAAATATTCAGGAGTTGTTTGCCAAACACCACCGCCAACCATACAATTGTCTGGTTCTATGTGAATAAAATATCCTGCTGTATTGCCGTGTGGAGCATTTTTATTAAAAACGACTAAAACATAATTTTTGTATGGTGTCTTGTCTTTTGAAAATCGTAAATCTCTGTTTACTCTTGTCAAGCACTTTTTAGGAACTAAATCTGCATTTGCTATTGATAAGTCTATTTTTTCTAATTCTGACAATAAATGCTCTGTAAAAGAAATAATATCATCCTTGTAGGCTTGATAAATTACTTTGTTTTGCTCAAACCACTCTCTTGAATTATTTTTTTTAAGTTCTTTTAAAAAGTCTAAAGATTTTTGCCTGATCATTTCCCACTTAATTTATCAATATGTTTTATAATTATCTTGATTTGTTTTTCTTCAATTTTTTGAGAAATAATACTTTCGAAAATTTCATTTTTTTGAAATTCATTTAGT
>NCDW01000192.1 GCA_002280395.1 Flavobacteriales bacterium 32-35-8 | reverse complement strand
CATCAACTTTTTCAGTAGATTCTATTCGTGCCACCGAACGATTATTGGCATCCAAAATACTCGTTACCACTTTAAATTCTTTCGGCAAATCAGAATCATTTTGAATACTAACGTTATAATCTACCGTAGCTTTTTCCTTTGAAACTTCTGGCGTAGTCACCACAGTTCCCCAATGTGTCACGTGCAATTTATCGGTAGTCACCAAACGTACATTCCTGTAAATCCCAGAACCAGTGTACCATCTGGAACTCGGCTGTGCATCATTGTCTACTTTTACAGCAATCTCATTTTTTTGATTTCCAAAGTTCAAATACTTTGTCAAATCATAAGAAAATGAAATGTAGCCAAACGGACGTTTTCCTAAATAATTTCCGTTAATCCATACTTCGCTATTACAAAAAACACCATCAAATTCGATAGCAATGCTTTTATTTTTAGCAGATTCCGGTAAAGTAAAACTTTTGCGGTACCAACCCATTCCTGCCGGCAAAGAACCTTGTTTTGGTGTTGTAGGATGATCTTTGCTAAACGAACCTTCGATGCTCCAATCGTGCGGCAAATCTAATGTTCGCCAATCATTCGCATCAAAATTAGCTTGTATCGCCATAGGATGATCGCCCAATTTAAAATTCCAATCCGGATTAAAATCGGCTATAATTCTACTTTCTTTTTTTGTTGATGCACAAGCAACCAAGAACAACACCATAATTGCTGTTGCTGATTTTTGTAAACGGTATTTATAATTTTTTATCATTTATACTATTTTTTTACCCTGTTAGGCATTTCAAAATCTGTTCTCTTTATTCTTTTTTCTATTCTCTCCTTATTGAAACTCAAAAGATTCCAAACGCAATCCTTTCATGTTATCCGATTCAATTCTGATTTTATATTTTCCAGCATTAATATAACCTCCCGAAGTAGTATTTAAAACCTTCCATTTCTCTGTTGGCGCAGGGAATTCAATATTGTCATTTCGCAATAAAATACCATACGCATCCTCGATAACCAACTTTACTTTTATCGGTTCGGCATTCATATTCATGTACCTGAAACGCATCAAATACACATTGGCAACACCTGGATTCACTTCAAATTCGATACTGTTTTTAGTGCTTTTGGTAAATTCCACATAATCGCTACTCTTGAAATTTCCTTTTGCAATTCCGTCACCAGTAATTTTAGCAGTTTCAGCTTCCAGTTTCAACGAAGGTCTGTCGTCCTTGTTTTTTCCCATATCTGATGTTGGAACAATTGCAATGGTAAACATCGGAGTTTCATCGCCTTTATTACCAAAGAAAACTTTTTCGCCTTTTTTTACTTCTCTTTCGAAAACAATAAAAGTAACTCCGCTGCTATTTTTAGCTTTTTCTTCTGATTTTTTGAAAGTCGAAAGCCAAGGCAATGTTGTTTTGATATTCGAATCTACCAATACCGCAACTGTAGCGTTCTCTTTTGAAACAAATGAACCTGTAACATTTTTTTCATTCGGAAATCGAATATAATCGGCAGCGTATAAACTCGCTGGCAATTGCGTAAACGTTACATCTGAATTTGTATATTGTTTCGAATTCAGTTGCAACCAGGAACCAATTTCAAATGATGTATTAGTGGCAACATCCAAAATATTCTTTGTCGAAGGTGCAGCTGCTTTCACCGATTTGTCTTTGGTAGCAATCGCAATCGCAGAAATAATTCCTTCTCCCGAACTTACTTTTGGAAAATCAATCACTAACTTCCCGTTTTTGCTTTTCACCATGAACGTTTTTTTCACTGCTTTTGAAAAACCAACTTCACTCCAAATGTCAAAATCTTTCAGTACTACATTATCATTGATTGCCACATCAAAAACGCGCCAATCTTTGCAATCCAATCCGCCTCCAGTTCCATACCAAGGTTCTGAGAAATACAAATCAACCAAATATTCTCCATCAGGAACGGGAAATTCATACTTTAGTTTATTCATTCCGTAACGGAAATTCTGAAATAAAGCATCATTTTGGGTTCCATCAACTAAGTCAGAAGTAGCGCGTTGACTTGCAAAATAAGCAGGTACATTTTTAAATTCATCTGCCCAGGACGTAGAACCCCAAGTATTCGCTTCAGTTTTATGCACATCTGCCAACCATTGATTTCCGTCAGCATCTTTAAAATCAGGACCGCCACAATTGACACGATAAATGTAATTATAGTTTGCTTTTGACGAAACGATTTCTTCTTTTGAACTCAGTGATTTCAAGTTTGCGGCTTCAGGTAAATTGTTCAAAACAATATAATCCTGAGCCACTTTTTTACCATTTACATAACCTACAGCATACAATACATTGTACTGAATATTGACCTTATTCCATTGGAAATGCTGCCCTCTTCCCGGGTTTTTCAATTTCCCTAAAGACTGATTGTTGACATCATTGAATAATTCGACTTCATCACAATTGGAATATACATCGATTCCGTTTTTGATTCCGGTAGATTCCCAACGATTCGGCCAGGTGTGTGAAACAATATACACCATCGGATTGGTTTTGTTCGACACATAATTCGCCCGGTACATATAATACGCATCCAGAGGCTCGCCCCAAATGCTAAAAAGTCCTTTGTAATTAACGGGTCCAACCTGATCGATAGCTCTAAATCCTTCACCATTTTGTTCACGCCCCGGATTTTCATGCGAAGCAAATAACCAGTTGTATTGTCCTGCAATTTTATCTTTTACCGATTCCGCTTCACGGATTTTAATTTCCATTAATTGTGAAAAACGGTTTTCGCTCAAAATTCCTTTTTGGTCAAATTCCCCTTCCGTATGTAAATCATGCGAACGCCAGGCGCCGTATTCTCCGTTCAATAACTGAGTACTCATTTCGACAGCATAATTAAACGGATCTCCACCGTAAGTTCCGGACCAGTTTTGTACCACATTCCAGTCGGTTCCTTCACCACCATTACAAGTCGTCACCTTGCGTTGTGAAGAAGCAGTTGGATCCATTTCGCGGATGATTTTTGTACACTCTTCCGCAAATTCTTTTGGGATGGTACTTTCATTTTGTAATCCCCACAACACCACCGATGGATTGTTACGACGTTCTTTAATCCATTCGCGCAATAAAGTCTTGAAGTTTTCTTTGAATTCAGGCGTATCGTACCAAATATGAGCCGAAAACTGAGACCAAAACAAAATACCGGTTTCGTCCAGCAATTCCTGGTATTTCAAATTGTGCGGTTGGTGTGCTTCTCTAAAAGAGTTGAATCCAGCCGCTTTTATCTGTTCGATTCTGGCTTTTATTTGAGTATCCGAAAAAGCATGACTTTGCCCTAATTGATGTTCGTATTCACAAGTTCCATTAATAAATACGGGTTGATCATTAATAAAAAATCGCTTGTCATCGCCCGCTCTATCCACTGGCCAGGAAACCCAACGAATTCCATAAGGCGTGATAATTTTATCTAAAACCTTATTTTTTTCTAAAATAGTAGTCGAAAGTGTGTACAAATACGGATTCTCTGGCGACCATAAATTAGGATTTTTGATTTCAGGTAAAGTCTGTTGAATTTCTTTAGTCTCTTTCGAAAACAAAACAGAACTTTTCGCTGAAGCTACTTCTTTTCCATCTTTATCCAAAAGTTTATTGACAACAGTAAGCGTTCGATTGACACTGCTGTAATTTTGAATTTCAGTTGTAGTATGCAAAATTGCCTGTTCTTTAGAAACCGTTTTGTCATTCCAAATGTGAATTCCAAAAGGTGCTATTCGAACATCATTTGTAATCACTAAAGTTACTGGTCTAAAAATTCCCATCGGTTGTGAACCTTCTGAAAATCCCCATTCGCCAGAACAACCACCACAAACCCATGGTAAATCGGCAATAAAAGCAGGATGAGCCGCTTTGACCACAATTTTATTATTCGAATTGTATTTTACAGCATCACTAATATCCAACGTAAAAGTAGTTCGACCTCCTTTGTGTTGACCTACTTCGGTTCCATTTACCCAAACCGTAGCGTAACTGCTTACTCCTTCAAAAAACAGAAAGAGTTTTTTTCCTTTTTGTTGTTTGCCAATTTTCAAATTTTTCGAATACCAAGCCGTTCCGTGCAAATTGCCATGTTTCATTTGGCGAAAGCCTTCATATTGATCCCAATTGTGAGGAACATTTACCGTTTTCCAGTTGGCATCAGCATTTGAATTTTGCACGAAATCCTGTTTTGCTTCTGGATGAGAATCCACCATAGTGGTTTTCCAACCCGCATTCAACGAAATCTCTTTACGAAATGAAGTTGCTCTTTCTTGGGTTTGCGCCCATGAAACAGTAGTTATAAAAAATAATATATAAATTAATCTCTTCATTTTATCTTTTAAATTTAACTCTGTCAGGGTTTAAAACCCTGACAGAGTTGGAATCTATTCTAATCTTAGTAAAACAACCAGTCTACTGCTTCTTTTTCACCAGCATCTATAAAGCCTACATCGCGAGGTTCTATTTTTTGATTTGCATCAATAAATCCTAAAATCAGGACTCTTCCTTTGCCTAAATTCAGTTGGTTTTCACCTGCTTTAAAAGTATAAGTATGGATATTTACCCTTGGCAATTCTTTTAAATTCATAGCATTTGCCAAAATTACTTCGGCTTCTCCCATTTCATTTCCGGCTGCATTTGTTTCCAGACTTGGAGGCAATAAAAACCTTTTTTGATCAGAGTTAAAATAACCTACTACCAATTTTACCGGAGTATCATTCTTGAATTTTAAGGTTGTTCCTTCAGTATTTTGCTGATCTTCAACGAATGAAATTCCTTTTAAATTTTTAAGTTCCGGAGCTACTTTTATCAATTCTGAAATTGGCGTTCCGTACACTTTTGTTCCTTCTTTAACAGCGTAAGAATTTGATTTTGGACTTAACATAGTAACATTAGCCGTTTTCCATGGAGCCACAACTTTTTGTTTGATTTTTCCGTTTTTAGCTTCCTTTAAAAGACTAATATTTCTCTTGAAATTAGCTAATTCTCGCTCATAGTGTGGCAACAATTCTTCCCAGGTTTTATTTTTCCCATCGTCTCCTCCAATAGGAATTCGGCGTTGTGCGGTTTGCATACTATTAGCGTAAAAATAAGTGTCTTTAGTCAGTTTCACCAATTCTTCATAATATTCCAAAGCTTTT
>NCDW01000191.1 GCA_002280395.1 Flavobacteriales bacterium 32-35-8 | reverse complement strand
TCTCCGGGTGTCAAAATGAATGTTGCTATAGCATCTTCACCTGATGGATCTGGTGTTATTGCCTCTAAAACATTTATAACGGGAAGTGCTAATAAGCTCAAAACAGGGGATTTGTCATTTGTATCTCAATCTGAAGGAATTTATTATATAACAATTACTGGAGATTATGCACTATTTGGAATTGGGAATTTGAAACTTAAAAGTTCTAATTTAATCAATACTTGGGATGGTTTTGAAAATAACAATTCGGCTCTTCCTTCAACTTATGGCTGGACCAATACTTATAATACTCTTCCTTGGGCAACTTTAAACGCATCTTCTGGTGTTCGTTATATGGATGTTACCACTGGTCATTCTTATGATTCCGATGGATCTACTTTTAAAGGGCGCTTATTATATTTGGATTGGGACAATTTGGCGTATCAAAATTCTGTCTATGCTTTTCCAGCTACACTTAAGGCAAATGTAAATTATAATTTTTCATGGATTTATGAATTATTAGCTGGAACTTCTGGTGCGAGTGTAACTGTTGGTGTTTCAACAAATCAAGATGGATCATCACCAATTGCTACTAAATCTTTTTCTTCAGGGGAAATAAATAAGCTTAAAAAAGGTGATTTTGTTTTTAAACCTATAGCTGATAGAACGTATTATATTACTTTAACAGCTGGTTCGTCTTCGTTTGCAATTGGAAAATTAAATTTGAAAGAGACTTTATCAGCTCAAATACTTATTGGTAAAAATTATGCTGATGGTGCGGTGGACATGGTTGTTAATTCAGTTACATATGAAGACTTGGCCTATGCGCCAGAAAAAATTGTAGCTCCATCTTCATTGAGTTTTGAAATTTCAGATAATAAAAGTTTTAGCACTATTGCAAAATCTAAAGTAGAGTTGAAAGCAGCTGCTTCTTTGTATTTAAAAAATGCATATAGTCCATTGATTAATTCATCCGTTGATTTAACTTCAAATGATGTTCGAATCTATTTTGAAAATATTAAACCATCTGATGTTGTTACTTCGTATTTAAAATACATAACAGTAAATGGTGCAGCAGCTGTTGGTTCTGTAAATGTTGATGTCTCTAGAAGTGGCTCAGGTACCATTGTAGCTCCTTATTCGGCTAATTATACACCATTGGAAGTTTTTACCGAAGAAAACTTTGGAGGGACTTCAAAGCAATATGCAACAGTTACTCCTCAATATGATCTAGGATCTTTTGATAATAAAATTAAGTCTTTTAAACTCAAAAAAGGCTATATGGTTACTTTTGCTTCGAATGGTGACGGTACTGGCTATAGTAGGGTATATGTAGCAGAAAATCAGGATTTAGAAGTTTCGGTTATGTATCCTTATTTGAATGGGACTATTTCTTTTATCAGAGCAATGAAGTGGAATGAAGTTTCTAAAAAAGGCTTTGCTAGCGGTAGTAATGAATCACATGATGCATTAAATATTTCTTGGTTTTACAATTGGAATTCAGGACTAAGTTCTACTCCAAATAAAGAGTATGTTCCCATTAGACAAACACAATATTGGCCTGGTTTTGAAGCAGCCTATACTAAAGAGGGCTATACTCATTTTCTAGGGTTTAATGAGCCAGACCGTCCAGATCAGGCAAATATGGCTGTTCAGCCAGGTATCGATACTTGGCCAGGTCTTTTAAAAGCAGGTTTAAGATTAGGCTCTCCAGCTACTTCAGATCCATTCAACCCTTGGATGGGAGATTTTATGGCTAAAGCCGAAGCTAAGAACTATAGAATAGATTATGTAGCCCTTCATTGTTATTGGTATAAATCGGCAGCTCAATGGCAAGCGGATTTACTAAATATATACAATAGATATCATAGACCTATTTGGATTACTGAATGGAATATAGGGGCTAACTGGACTGGTAATAGTTTTCCTGACGGGCCTACTTTACTTACTGATGCTAATGCAATAAAACATAAAAATGATTTAGCAGCAGTATTGAATGTTTTAGAAACCTCGGATTATGTGGAACGATATTCTATTTACAATTGGGTTGAAGATGCACGAGCTATGTATGTTACCATAAATGATGCTTTTAAAAACAGAAACCCTAATTGGGCTAATTATCAATGGCTTGAAACAGCAACTATTATTTCAGGTTCTGTTGCAAGTGGTAGTTATGATGTTTTAACTCCAGCAGGAGAGTATTATGCCAAAAATGCTTCGGCAAAGGCTTATAATCCAGCTAAAGAATATATCCCTACTTGGAAACCTTTTACAGAAACTATAAGTTATGAATTGAGTTCTGATTATAAAAATATAACAATTAAATGGCCTGGGGTAAATAATGATTTGGTTAACAAATATATCGTAGAAAGAAGATTAGAAGGCGAAACTAATTTTTCGATTTTTTCTGAAGTTACAGATTATACCAAGCTAAATATAAATGATGTAGTACATTCTAAAGCGGAATATAGATTAAAAGTTGTTGGTAAGGATAATGCAGAATCGACTTATTCTAACGTTTTAACATTTACTAAAACAGCTGTTGCAAATGCTCCTACACAATTAGCTGCGGAAGCTATTTCAACATCAATTATTAATTTAACTTGGACAGCAGCTGAAAGAGCTGAAAGTTATAATATAAAGCGAGCAAGCACCATAGATGGAACCTATCAAATTGTAGGGTCGTACGTTAAAGGGATTAGTTTTCAAGATACAGGATTAACTAAAAACACGAACTATTACTATGTGGTTTCGGCATTAAATTCAGGAGGGGAGAGCCCAAATTCTAGTGTTGTTACTGTAAAAACTTTGGATTTACTTTTACCAAAAAAAGTAACGAATATTGTCGTTAGTGCCGGTGATAATTCGGTTAAATTAGAATGGGCAAACATGTATGATGTGAAATATTATATCAAACGTTCTACATCAGAATCAGGACCGTATCAGACAATTGCAACTGTAGATTCAGGAACACAGTATCAAGATAATACAGTTATTAATGGGACTACATATTATTATAAACTGTCGGCTTTTAATACAATAGGCGAAGGTGAAAATTCGGAATTTGTGATTGCTCAGCCACAGCTAGGTCAATATGCTTATTATGATTTTAACGAAATAGCTACGCTTACTCCACAAGATAAATGGGGAAACCACATGGCAAACTTGTCAGTAGCCTCTTCTTGGGTTAATGGGAAAACAGGTGATGCAGTTAGGTTCAATGGTTCTAATTATATGAATATTGAAAATGGTATTGTTCAAAATTTTACAAATTTTACCATTTCTACTTGGGTAAAATTTGAAGCAGTTAGTAATTGGGCAAGAATATTTGATTTTGGTACAGGTACTAATGTTTATATGTTTTTAACTCCTCAAAACGGAACGAATGGTTATTATCGTTTTACAATGAAAAATGGAGGCGCAGAGGAACAAATAAATACTACGATAGCTCCTGTGTTAAGTACTTGGACTCATGTTGCCATTACTATGCAGGGTACTGTGGGTATCATGTACATTAACGGTGTGGAAGTTGGTAGAAAAGAAGATTTTACACTTAATCCATCGCTTTTGGGTAATACAACGCAAAATTATATTGGTAAATCACAATTTAGTGATCCTTATTTGAATGGTGATATTGATGAATTTAGAATTTACAAAACAGCTTTAACTGCAAATCAGATAGCAACTTTGTATAGTAATACACCGGTTCCTTTAGATAAGGACACTGACGGAGTTTATGATTATAAGGATAGTTGTCCAAATACTCCTGTAGGAGAAACAGTGGATTCAAAAGGTTGTTCCAGTTCTCAAATTGATACTGATAAAGATGGAGTTGTTGATGCTCTGGATCAATGTGCTAATACTAAATTAGGCGAAACAGTTGATTCCAAAGGCTGTTCTAGTAATCAGGCAGACGATGATAAAGATGGTGTTGTTAATAGTCTAGATTTATGCCCTAATACTCCAGTTGGAGAGCTTGTAAATGAAAATGGCTGTTTTTATTTGTCTAATGATAATTTTGCAATTACACAAGTTGGTGAAACATGTCCGAATAAAAACAATGGACAAATTACAATAGTTGCAACCGCTAGCCATAATTATGTAGCAACTGTAAATAATGTAACTTATAATTTCACGAATAATAAGTTGATAATTTCAGATTTAGCACCAACTAATTATTCTGTATGTATTTCGATTCCGGGAAAAACATTCACCCAATGTTACACAATTGAAATTTCAAAGAGTAATGCAATAACAGCTAAAACAGTTACTACAACTGATAAAGTTTTGGTTGAAGTACAATCTGGAACTGCTCCTTATCAAGTTGTGGTAAATGGAGTAGTACAATTTGAAACAAATAATCCAAATTTTGATGTAAAAGTGTCTTCAGGAGATTTATTAGAAGTGAAAACAGCTAAAGATTGCGAAGGTGTATTAGCAAAAAAAATTACCCTTTTTGATGTTGTGAAAGCTTTCCCGAATCCAACAGATGGACAGTTTGATGTTTATTTACCAACAAATGATTCTAAAGTATCCATAGGAATTTATACCGTAGATGCAAAAATGATTTCGACATCTATTTATCCTATTGAGAACGGTAAAGTTCGTTTGAATTTAGAGAATCAAGCTTCTGGAGTTTATTTTGTTAAAATACATTCTAATCCTGAAGAAATGATTCAAATTATTAAAAAATAAAAAGTATTAAGATGAAAAAGATAGGTCTATTTATTTTAAGTTTAGTTGTTTTTTCTTCTTGTAGTAGTGGTGGCGATGGAGGATCTGATGATCCTTCACCAAACCCAGTGCAAAATACAAGTCCTACAACTCCTGGTTTAAATTATCCAACCAATAATTTAGTTTGTATTAGTAATACAATCAATTTTCAATGGAATGCAGCAGTTGACGCTCAGAATGATGCTATTACGTATCAGTTGCAAGTAGCTACAGATAATGCATTTACACAAAATTTAAATTCTTCAACTGCTACAGCATTAAGTAAACAAATTACTTTGATTAAGGGTAAATCTTATTATTGGAGAGTAAAAGCTACTGATAGTAAAAATGCCTCTAGTAGCTATTCAGCAGTTTATAACTTTTATACCGAAGGTGAAGGTGTTGTAAATCATGTCCCTTTTGCTCCTGTTTTAGTTACTCCCATATTAAACTCAATTCAAACAAATACGTCTGT
>NCDW01000190.1 GCA_002280395.1 Flavobacteriales bacterium 32-35-8 | reverse complement strand
ATGTCATAATTATTTATTTTTTCCACCAACAATAATAACAATTTCCCCTTTTGGTGGTTTGTTGGTGTAATGTTCTAAAACCTCTTTGGCGGTGCCACGAATGGTTTCTTCGTATAATTTAGTAAGTTCTCTGGAAACGGATACTTGTCTGTCCTCACCAAAATACTCGCAAAAATGTGCTAGTGTTTTTAATAGTTTATGCGGACTTTCATAAAAAATAATGGTTCTGGTTTCTTCAGCTAAAAGTAATAAACGCGTTTGCCTTCCTTTCTTTACGGGCAAAAAGCCTTCAAAAACAAACTTGTCGTTTGGTAAACCAGAATTTACTAAAGCAGGTACAAAAGCTGTCGCGCCAGGTAAACAATCCACTTCAATACCATGTTCAATACACGCACGGGTTAATAAAAATCCAGGATCGGAAATGGCAGGTGTTCCAGCATCACTAATTAAAGCGACCGATGCACCACTTTTTAATTTATTGATTAAATTTTCGACTGTTTTATGCTCGTTGTGCATGTGATGCGATTGCATATGCGTGGAAATTTCATAATGTTTTAAAAGTTTTCCCGAGGTTCGGGTGTCTTCAGCGAGAATTAAATCCACTTCCTTTAAAACATCCAATGCCCGAAGTGTGATATCTTTTAAATTTCCAATCGGCGTTGGAACAATATAAAGTTTACCCATTATTTAAAACTTGTTTTCTATAATGTCCATAAAACGGGTTTCAAATTCTTCTTTGCCTATCCAATTATTATAATCTGGTTTTACAATATTTTGAATGAAATTGGAGGCTTCATCAAAAGAATTGAAGGTGTTTAATTGTGATAATACACGCTCATAATCTTCTGCCTTTCCATTAAACAAATGTTTAATAAAGGCAATTTTATCGTTAAGGCCAATATGTATGCCACCAATTTTTAGCTTATCATTTAAGGATTTTTTGTCTATACCATTTTGTAATTTAGAAACAGGCTCGAAAATCGGCATATTCTTAAAATCGGCCGTAATATGTTCAAAATCGTTTTTTAAAGGGTCCTGTTTTTGGGTAAGTGATTCCAATACCGTATCAACATCTTCTGGTTTATCGGGCATTTGTGATACCATGTCTTTAATGGTTTCCATACCGCGTTCCATAATATTGTCATCTTCAACCTCATCTAAATTGATATATATTTTATCTTCGATTTCAATGGAATCGCTTATTTTATTGTTGAAAGATTCATCCAACATCCCAAAAAACGAGGTATTGCTGCCAATAGTTGGCATGCTATCTTCAAAATTTTCGTAAGCAAACTTTAAAACCGATAGTTTTTCAAAAAGCACTTTAGCTTCATCATGCATTTTAATAACATCTTCCTTCCCTTTTAATTTAAGAATTCTGTGTGCAATACTAACAAGCTCAGATTCCAACTTCTTTTTCATTTTGTTTTATTTATTGTTATTTTAAAATTAATGCTATTTGGGCTTTTGATTTTTAATAAATTTATGTCACCTTTATACGAACGAAAAAAGGCTTTATTTTAGTGTTAAAATTACGAAATGTTTCTTGAAAATACGGTAAATCATAAAGAACAATTTGGGTGGATTGAAGTGATCTGTGGTTCTATGTTTTCTGGAAAAACAGAAGAATTAATCCGCAGACTCAAGCGTGCGCAATTCGCCAAACAAAAAGTTGAGATTTTTAAACCAGCTATTGACGTGCGTTATAACGAGGATAAAGTGGTGTCGCATGATGCCAATGAAATACGTTCTACAGCCGTTCCCGCAGCAGCGAACATTCCTATTTTAGCCGATGGCTGTGATGTGGTAGGCATTGATGAAGCCCAGTTTTTTGATGATGAAATAGTGCGTATTTGTAATGATTTAGCCAATAAAGGCGTGCGCGTTATTGTTGCTGGATTGGATATGGATTTTAAAGGAAATCCGTTTGGCCCCATGCCCAATTTAATGGCTACGGCAGATTATGTGACAAAAGTACATGCCGTTTGTACCAGAACAGGCAACTTGGCCCAGTACAGCTATAGAAAATCTAAAAACGATAATTTAGTGCTTTTAGGTGAAACCGATGAGTATGAGCCTTTAAGCCGGGCTGCTTTTTATAAAGCCATGACACGCGATAAAGTTAGAAATATGAAAGTGAACGATCCAGAAGAAATCCCAAATAAACCAACAGATACGAATGCCTAAAGCACAAGAAACCGTTTTAGAAATAGATTTAAACGCCCTAAAGCATAATTTTACGCATCTTAAATCCAAACTTAAAGACACTACCAAAGTTTTAGCTGTTGTTAAAGCATTTGCTTACGGAAACGATGCTAGTGAAATTGCTAAATATTTAGAAAACCTAGACGTTGATTATTTTGCGGTAGCCTATGCCAATGAAGGAGTTGCTTTAAGAGAAGCTGGCGTTACAAAACCTATTTTGGTGCTACATCCTATTGCCGTTAATTTTAAAACGTTAATTGCATATTGCCTAGAACCAAATTTATATAGCAAGAAAATTTTAGAAACATTTATTAAAGTAGCTTCGGAAGAAAATCAAACCAATTATCCGGTTCATATAAAATTCAATACTGGATTAAACCGATTGGGTTTTGAAGAAAGCGATATCGATTTTATTGCCAACACCTTAAAGAAAACTGATGTTGTTAAAGTGAAATCTTTGTTCTCGCATTTAGCTGCTAGCGAAGATTTAAATGAAAGGGAATTTACGGTAAACCAAATCAATAAATTTAAAGCATATTCAGAAAAGCTTATTGATTTAATTGGATATGCTCCCATTCGTCATATGTGTAACACATCTGGGATTTTAAATTATCCCGAAGCACATTTTGATATGGTGAGAACAGGTATTGGATTGTATGGTTTTGGAAATTCGGAAAAGGAAAGTAAAAATCTGAGGCCTATTGCAACTTTAAAAACCATCATTTCACAAATTCATACGATTGAAAAAGGAGAATCTGTTGGCTATAATCGGGCGTTTAAAAGTGAGTCTTTGTTGAAGACTGCAACACTTCCTATTGGTCATGCCGATGGAATTAACAGAATTTATGGCAACGGCAAAGGATTTGTTACCATCAATGGAAAAAAAGCACCTATTGTTGGCAACGTGTGTATGGATATGATTATGGTGAATATTACCAATATTGAATGTAACGAAGGTGATGAGGTCATTGTTTTCGGGCCAGAGTATACTTCAGCTGAAACTTTAGCCGAATCTGCCAGCACTATTTCTTATGAACTCATAACCTCTATATCCCAAAGAGTTAAACGTGTTTTGTTAAAATAATCACACAGACTAGCATAAACATTCGCTCATTTTTACTATTTTAGTAATTCGCTAACTAATAAAACTATTTTCAATTATGGGAATGCTAAAAGAATTTAAGGAATTTGCAATGAAAGGCAACTTGGTAGATATTGCCGTTGCTTTTGTTATGGGTGCTGCTTTTAACAAAGTTGTCACAACATTTACCGGAGGGGTTGTATCGCCACTTGTTGGGTTGATCTTCCAATCTGATTTTAATGATTTAAAATATGTCATTACACCTGGAACCCTTGATGAAGCAGGTAACATTACTGGAGAAATAGCTGTTCTCTATGGCAGTTTTATAACAAGCTTAATTGATTTCATTATCGTGGCTTTCGTCATGTTTATGATTATAAAAGCGATTAACAAAATGAAAAAGAAAGAGGAGGCTGCTCCTGCACCTCCAGCGGGCCCAACCCAAGAAGAGTTATTGATTCAAATTAGGGATTTGTTAAAAAAATAACAAACTGTTAAATATGTAACAACGTGTTATTTGTTGTTAAAAAGCCCTTGTTTACTGAAAACAGGGGCTTTTTTTTGATTTTAAAACAGAATTAATAATTAGTTTTGCCGAGTAATTTTATTAAATCTAAAAAGATGAAAGTAGCTGTTGTTGGCGCCACTGGAATGGTGGGCGAAGTGATGTTAAAAGTATTGGAAGAACGTAATTTTCCTGTTACCGAATTATTATTAGTAGCTTCAGAGCGTTCTGTCGGAAAAAAATTGACCTATAAAAATAAGGAGTATACCGTTATTGGTTTGGCCGATGCGGTGGCTGCAAAACCACAAATTGCTATTTTTTCTGCTGGCGGTGATACGTCTTTAGAATGGGCGCCTAAGTTTGCCGAAGCGGGTACAACGGTGGTTGATAATTCTTCAGCATGGCGCATGGATCCTACTAAAAAATTAATAGTTCCAGAAATTAATGCCAACGAATTAACCAAAGACGATAAGATTATTGCAAATCCAAATTGTTCCACCATACAAATGGTTTTGGCGTTATCGCAACTTCATAAAAGATATAAAATGAAACGTATTGTGGTTTCAACGTACCAATCCGTTTCAGGAACTGGTGTTAAAGCCGTTAAACAATTGGAAAACGAAATTGCAGGTATTGAAGGCGATATGGCTTATCCGTATCCAATTAGTAGAAACGTGTTGCCACATTGTGACGTGTTTTTAGAAAACGGATACACCAAAGAAGAAATGAAATTGGCGAGAGAGCCTCAAAAAATATTCAACGATAAAACATTTTCGGTAACGGCTACGGCTGTTCGTGTTCCTACCTCTGGTGGACATTCAGAATCTGTTAACGTTCAGTTTGAAAACGATTTCGATTTAGCAGATGTTCGACACATAATTAGCGAAACACCTGGTGTTGTTTTACAGGATAATACAGCGACCAATACGTATCCTATGCCTGTGTTTGCGCATGATAAAGATGAGGTTTTTGTGGGTCGTTTACGTAGGGATGAATCACAACCAAACACATTAAATATGTGGATTGTTGCCGATAATTTGAGAAAAGGCGCTGCAACCAATGCCATACAAATTGCCGAATATTTAATTGATAAAAAATTAGTGTAAACCTTTATTTATCTTAGTTAAAGGAAGGCTTCTATGTTACATAGGAGCTTTTTTTTGCCTATTTTTGTTTTTAACCTAACTTATTTATGAAAAAGATAACCCTATCTATTTTTGCCCTTATGATATTGTTAGCTTGTAAAAAAAATTTTCAAGGAAGAAGTGATTGAAATAAACTACCCTAAAACAAAAACCGTAGATAGTATCGATATCTATTTTGATGTTAAAGTTAAGGACCCTTACCGTTGGTTAGAAGACGATAGAAGTAAGGAAACCGAAGCTTGGGTAAAAGCTCAAAAT
>NCDW01000189.1:5241-9768 GCA_002280395.1 Flavobacteriales bacterium 32-35-8 | reverse complement strand
TTAAACGAATTCCAACAAAAAGAAATTTACAAACTAAATTTAGAAAATGCCACTAAAAGACAATTAACGATGAAAGCCAATAAGGCTAAAAGAGAAAGTGGCATTTTTGAAAAGCCTACAAAGCAAGACTATTTAAGTAGCATGAATGCCAGATTAGACAATCAAATTGCCACAAAAATAAAAATGAATTATATCCTTAATGCAGAGCAACGTACAAAATTGGAAAAAATTCAAGCGCACATGGAAAACAGACTTGACAAAGTGATGAGAAACAACAAACGCTTAGCACAAAACAATAATTTTAGAGATAGAAGATTTTAAATTAAGTTAATTGATTTTAGTTAGATTCTAGTGATTAAAGCATTTCCGTAATGGAAATGCTTTTTTTTATAACGTTTTGGAAACATTATTAATAGCATTGATTGTAAAATCCAAATCCTCATACGTTAAAGCATCGGTGATAAACCACGTTTCAAAAGCACTAGGCGCAATGTAAACGCCCTCATTAAGTAATCCATGAAAGAACTTTTTAAACGTATCATTATTTCCTTTTGCAGCCGTTTCAAAATCCACCACTGCATCTTTATCGAAGTGAACGGAAATCATGGAACCGACTCTGTTGATGGTGTGAACGACTTTATTATCATTCAGAACATCAGCAATCCCTTTGTGTAAATATTCGGTTTTATCATTCAATCGATTAAAAACCTCAGCATCATTATTTAACTCAGTCAACATCGCCAAACCCGCAGCCATGGCTAACGGATTGCCGCTTAATGTTCCGGCTTGATACACGGGCCCGATTGGCGCTAAATAATCCATTATTTCCGTTCTAGCCGCGAAAGCACCAACTGGTAATCCTCCACCTATGACTTTTCCGAAACAAACAATATCCGACTTTACACCATAAAGCTCTTGAGCACCACCTTTTGCCAATCTGAAGCCGGTCATAACCTCATCAAAAACCAGTAATATGTTGTTGGCATCACAAAGGTTCCTTAAAGCTTGTAAAAAGCCATCTTTTGGAGGCACACAGCCCATATTACCAGCAACAGGTTCAATAATGATACAAGCAATTTCATTGGGATTAGCTTCAATTAATCGTTTAACGTTTTCAATGTCATTATATCTCGCTAGCAAAGTATCTTTTGCCGTGCCTTTGGTCACACCTGGACTGTTTGGCGTTCCAAAAGTACTGGCACCACTACCTGCTTGGATTAAAAATGAATCGCTATGCCCATGGTAACAACCAGCAAACTTGATTATTTTATCTTTCCCAGAATACCCCCTAGCCAATCTCACGGCACTCATACAAGCTTCCGTACCCGAATTCACAAAGCGAATTTTATCAATATTTGGCACCATAGAAACTGCTAATTGAGCAATTTGTGTTTCTATTTCCGTAGGCATGCCAAAAGACGTACCTTTTTTAGCCTTTTCTATAACGGCATCTACAACGGGCTGGTAGGCATGACCTAAAATCATCGGTCCCCAAGAATTGATATAATCAATCAAACGGTTACCATCTTCATCATACAAATAAGCCCCTTTGGCTTTTTTTACAAAAATGGGGGTTCCGCCTACGCCTTTAAAAGCTCTCACGGGCGAATTAACACCTCCAGGAATAACGCGTTCTGCCTCTGCAAACAAGGCACTACTTCGTTTGTAAATCATATATTTAAAAGTTTTTTGATGATGGTTTTACCACTAGCTCCTGTCCAATGCTTATTGCATTGTCACTTAAACCATTCATGTCTTGAAGTTCTTTTACTGTCATATCATATTTTCTGGAAATAGAATACAAAGTATCCCCTTTTACCACGGTATAAGTGGTAGCCCCTGTTCTATTGGACGCCACAGGTTTTTCATATTTATATCCAATAACGGCTTCATCTAATTTATGCAACTCGTAACGCTCT
Organism: Flavobacteriales bacterium 32-35-8; assembly: GCA_002280395.1. GTDB lineage: Bacteria > Bacteroidota > Bacteroidia > Flavobacteriales > Flavobacteriaceae > Confluentibacter. Next base: position 7,849 of record NCDW01000189.1, on the reverse strand, counting down.
ATAAGACTAATTAATTTGTCCGGATATTTTCTATCAGTTGCATAACCCGCCGCTTTTAATTCTTTGGCCCAAGCCTCGTAATCATTCTTTTTTAAATCGAACAACTTTGAATACCTAGGTCTTGTAGTTAAAAATAAGGAATGATCTCTATACGAATATTTTGCGTCCACATATTTTCTAAAACATTCTTGTGAGGCATCGTCGTCGTGATATATTCTATCGCCCGTCCAATCATGACATTTAATTCCGAAATGGTTATTAGCCTCCACCGAAAGACGTCCTTTACCAGAACTAGATTCTAAAATCCCTTGTGCTATGGTGATGCTGGCTGGAATCCCGTATAATCGCATTTCTTCTTGGGCTATCGCGCTAAATGTTGCTATATAATCTTCAGTAGAACTTATAGTTGTTTTAGGAACATTAACACCAGATTCCTTTTCATTGGTATTAATTTCAGGGCTTTTTGGGGTCTCTTTTTGAATAACAACACGTTCTGTGTTTGTTTTTCTAGGATCCTTTTTTTTAGTGACAGCTTTTTTTGAGCCACAACTAAAAATCATGCACGCCAATACTATAAGCACTATTTTGTTCATGTTTCTATTCAATTAACGGTAAGTTTTTTTGTTTTAATACGTTATTCATGCCTTCTATCCCTTGCAATCCGCCCGTATGGATGGCCAAAATTTTCGAACCTTTAGGAAAATACCCTTTTTGAATTAAATCGAAAATTCCGAACATCATTTTCCCTGTATAAACGGGGTCTAATGGAATATCTTGTTTTTCCTTAAACTTGTTTATAAAACGGATTAGCTCTAAATTAATTTTAGCATAGCCTCCAAAATGGTACTCTGCAATAAGTTTCCAATTGGTTTTCGATACAAATTTACTAATATCTTCTTGTAAAAAAGAACCTTTTAAAGCAAGAAACCCTAAAACTTGTTGACTGGGTTGTGAACAATTTATGAGTCCGCTCACCGTACCACCCGTCCCAACCGAGGCACATATATAATTAAATTCGGCATCGGTTTCAGTTAAAATTTCTTCACAACCTTTTATTGCTAAGACGTTTGTTCCTCCTTCTGGAATCACGTAGTAATCCTGATAGTTATTTATTAATTTATCAGTTCTGTAATCTTCTCTAGTAACAAATTCAAACTGCATGCCATGGTTTTTTGCAAATAAAAGCGTTGGATTCTCCCCTATTTTATCTTGCAGTTCATCACCCCTAATAATCCCCAATGTTTCAAAACCAAACGCATGGCCGGCATAAGCAACGGCCGCAATATGATTGGAGTAAGCACCACCAAAAGTCAGTAGTTTTTTAAAACCTCTTTTTTGAGCTTCTTCAACATTATACTTAAGTTTTCTGTATTTGTTGCCCGAAATGAATGGATGAATGTTGTCTTCGCGTTTTAAAAATAACTCAACCCCGAATTCAGCTGGCAAATCAATTTTCTGATTGACACTTTTATGTAATTGGAACATCATGGTTTGCGAATATACTTTAAAAAACACCAAAAAGACCTGTCATTTAGATAGTGTAAATTCGATTCATTCATATAAGCTTCACGCTCAAATGAAATATTTTTATAAGCCAAATTCCAAACTTTGAATTGAAATAATCTCACTAAAAACTCCCCAATGTAAAGCACGTAAAAAGGCACAATCAACAACTCCAATTGCTGCCTTAAATGAATTTTTTCATGGTTTACCAAACAAGCATCCTTTCTTAATTGCGCATGTTTCACAAACACAAAAGGAAAAAATGCAAAACCGGTATAACCTTTGGGCACTAAATATCTAGAAACTATAATCATCCGCTAACGCGCTTAAAAAATAATCGAATTTACATTATCTTTGTTATATTATGAAGAAAATAATACCTGTTGAAGAAGGTGATTTTTATTTAACACCCGAAGGTTACAGGTGCTTTACGGAACAATACCACTTAAAACGAGGCTATTGCTGCGAAAGTGCTTGCAGACATTGCCCGTATGGCTACAATAAAAAAAATAGTTACAAAAATTAGTTTTAGAATCCAAAAGCCTCATTCCGTTGGTACGATTCTTGATACTATAATACTTACTGAAATACTTTAAAACCATTGCTATGAGTGTTTTAAATGTAAGATTTCAGGAAAAAATTGTTAAAAAAAGAAAATTTTAAAACTAAACTTCTATGAAAAATGTATTCAAAACCGTGCCACTTTTAGTTGTTCTATTGGTGGTAACATCATGCAGCTCTGTGCGAGTAGCAACAGATTACGATAAAAATGCCAATTTTGGGGCATACAAAACATTTGCCTTTTTTAAAAATGGCATTGATAAAGCCGAAATTAACGATTTAGATAAACGCAGAATCCTTCGCGCCATAGAAACCGAGCTTTTAGCCAAAGGTTTTACAAAATCTGAAAACCCAGATTTATTAGTGAGTATTTTTACCAAGTCCAACCAACGCGTTGATGTTTACAACAACAACTGGGGCATGGGCGGCTGGGGCTGGGGAGGCTTTGGCCCATGGGGCATGGGTGGTTTTTACGGTCCTGGTTGGGGCTGGGGTTGGAACCAACCCAACGTATCTACCAGTACAGAAGGTGTTCTGTTTGTAG
>NCDW01000189.1:0-5215 GCA_002280395.1 Flavobacteriales bacterium 32-35-8 | reverse complement strand
TTGGCCCATGGGGCATGGGTGGTTTTTACGGTCCTGGTTGGGGCTGGGGTTGGAACCAACCCAACGTATCTACCAGTACAGAAGGTGTTCTGTTTGTAGATTTATTGGACGCCAATAAAAAAGAATTGGTTTGGCAAGGCATGGGCACTGGCTTTTTAAGTAGAAATATGGAACAAAAAGAAGAACGTATTAAAGAGTTTGTTTCTAAAATCATGGAAAAATATCCTCCGGGAGCGCAACAATAATTACAAAAACAAAAAAGCAACTTGAGAAGGTTGCTTTTTTGTTTAAATGTATTTTGGATGAGAATTTACAGTTGAAATTGGAAGTTATCAATTTTTATAAACTGTATTTGTCTGATATTGTTTCTTAAGTTTCAAACTCGCATATCATAGGTAAATGGTCACTAATCCCTAACCATTTATCAACTTCCCCAATTTCCATTCTTTTTAATACTTCCAAAAATTCTCTGCTCCCAAAAATGTAATCGATATGATATTTTTTTTCTAAATTTCTATGAAGAAAAAAAGTTGGTCGAGTCTCTTTTCCTTGTTCTTCATTAAAATATTTGTGATAAAGACTATGGATTCCGATTTCGTTTAGTTCATTCACAACGTCTGAATGATTCCACCATCTATCCCATCTGTCCCAAATTTTATTACTGTTAAAATCACCGATAATTAGACATTTTTTTAAATTCGATTTATTAACTTGAAGATATTTCCAAAATTGACCAATATAACCAAAAGTCGGAGAATTATTGCTGTGGTTCCAAACTGCTAATAAATTGAAATCTCCATTTACCGAACAAGGTAAAAAATGCTTTACACTATGGTCTTTAAAATTATTCGACCAGTTTAGTTTGCATAATTCTATGTCTTTATTTGTAAAAATTCCGATTCCTTTATTTTTTGTATCTCCTATCCACAAATAATTTTCCGCCCAACTATTATATTTAAAATGTTTTGTTTCGGCTGGGTTTTCGCATTCTTGAATTATGTATATGTCCGCATTAAAGTCCAATAAATTTTCGAACTTTTTTCTTAATGCTCCATTACAATTCCAAGTAATAATTTTCAATTTAAGTTCGAATATTTAATGTCCTTCAACATATTCAATCTACCTAAACCGTTTTAAAGTCGATTTTGTGAAATCACTTAAAACCAGCTTACCGCTAATTTTGGCTCTTTCAATCAATAAGGCATCCCAATGTTGGGTGCCTTTCCAAAACACGGTTTTCATTTGCTTTAAAGCTTCAGGGTTATATGCACTTAGTTTTTCTGCTAAAACTTTCACGGCATCATCTAAAGCTTCAACCGTTTCAAACACATCGGCATACAAGCCTTTTTCTTTCGCCCATTCCGCAGAAAAAAACGTTTCGGCATCTATGGTCATTTGTGACATGGCAGCTAAACCAATTTTTCTAGAAACTGCTGGTTCTATAACAAAAGGGCCAATACCAATACTCAATTCACTTAACCTAATAGAAGCGTATTTGGTTGCCAAACAAAAATCCGTCGCCGCCGCCAAACCAACACCACCCCCAACCGATTTCCCTTGAACACGACCGATAATTAGCTTCGGACACTTACGCATAGCATTAATAACATGTGCAAAACCAGAGAAAAAAGCTTCTCCCTTTTCGGCATCATTTACTGCGATGACCTCGTTAAAACTTGCGCCTGCACAGAACGTTCTATCACCACCACTTTTTAAAACAATGACGTTAATAGCGTCGTTGTTTCCAGCTTCAAAAATAGTTTCTTGCAACTGAGATAAAATATCGCTAGGCATTGAGTTCCGATTTGGATGGAAGAATTCTATATATCCAACCTTGTTTTCAATTAAAAGTTTTACGTATGATTCAGTTTCCATTTACAGCTTTCAAAATTAAAAATCGAAGATACTGAAAAAAATGCTGGTAACTATTGTTACATTATGATTGTAATTAATTGGCGTATTTTGTCAAAAAATAAAAATTATGGGACTATTAGATTTTTTTCTGAAAAACAAAGAAGAAGACATTAAAGGCTTTCTTAACAAAGGCGCCATTATTATTGATGTTAGAACAAAAGCCGAATATAGCCAAGGCGCCATAGCTGGTTCTAAAAATATACCCTTGCAAATAATTGACTCTAAAATAGATGATATTAAAAAATTAAACAAACCAATTATAACCTGTTGTGCCAGTGGTATGCGTTCTGGAAATGCGGCAAGTATTTTAAAGCGCCACAATATTGAGGTCATAAACGGTGGCGGTTGGGCAAGCTTGAAAACAAAACTATAACCGAGACTATTGAGCATAAAAAAACATTAGTTTTCTTCGACAGAGAAGTCTAACTAATGTTGGTGACTAATTCAAATGTTTTTGCAAATATAGTCTCATAAAGCCGAACATATATTATCTAAAGGTTAAACTAAGTTTATATAATATTATTTTTCTTAGCTTTTTCTACAGCCTCTAATTTGTTGTGCACTTGTAGTTTTTTGTAAATATTTTCAATGTGTTTTCTAATGGTTCCTGTAGATAAAAAAAGATGCTCGGCAATGACGTTATAGCTTAAGCCTTTACTTAATTGCTCTAATACTTGCACTTCCCTTTCGGATAGTTTTATATCTTCCAGTGTGTCTTTACAATTAAAATCTATAGGATTTCGAAGTAGTTTTAAAGTTTTCATGGCTATGGAAGGATTCATAGCGGCACCCCCGTTTAAGGTTTCTAAAATCCCCTCATGCAAATCTTTAGGGTTAATTTCCTTTAACAAATAACCATCTGCACCAGCTTTTATAGCGTTAAAAATATGTTCATCATTATCAAAAACAGTGAGCATGATGATTTTAATGTGTGGATATTTTTGCTTGACAATCTCAGTGGTTTCAATACCATTTAAAACAGGCATTTCAATATCCATCAAGATTAAATCGAGGTTGTGATTAGCTTGTAATTGCGTTAGTAAATCAGAGCCATTTACGGCAGTAAACCGAACGCTTAGATCTTCAAAAAAAGACAGTTTTTCTTTTACGGCGTTAATCAAAAAAACATTATCGTCTACAATGCCAATTTTCACACTCATAAGTTAAAATCATATGGTTAATACTATGTTACTACCTTTATCAATCTGACTTTCCACAACAATATGTGCTCCCATATCCGAAGCGCGCTTTTTCATATTATTGAGTCCGTTTCCAAGCTGAATGTCATTAATATCAAATCCTTTACCATCATCTGAAATCGAAATTCGCAACTGATTATCAACCTTTTTAAACAAGACTGTAATGGTTTTAGCTTCGGCATATTTTAAAGCATTATTAATAGCTTCCTGAATAATTCTATACATATTCATACCCTGAACCGATGTGAAGGTAATGTCTTTATCTAATTCTGAATCGACATTGAATTCAAAAACCGTTTCATCAGAAGCTATATTGGCTTTCTCTATAAAATTTGTAATGCGTGTTTGTAAATCTTCCAAAGAAATTTCATTTTTATTCATGGCCCAAATGGTATCACGCAATTCATAAATAGTTTCTTTAGTAAACGCACTAATACTCATTAATTTATTAGTTAGTTTTTCGTTGGTGATATTAAAACCATACTGAAGATTTTCAATGGATGAAATAATAAATGTGAGTTGCGCCCCGATATTATCATGCAAATCTCGTGATATGGTTAATCGCTGTTCCTGCAAGCTATTTTGGGTTTCAATTTTAATTAAAGCTTCTTTTAATTCGCTTTCTTTTTGCAGTTGCTGGTTTTTTAGTTTTTGTTGTTTGTACAATAAATAACCTAATAAAGACAATACTAAGGCCAAAATAACCAACCCTATAATCTGAGTGTTTTTTTGATTTATAGCTAATTCCTTTTCTGCAATACTGGCACGTTGTGCGAGAATTTCTTTTTCACGTTCAGAAGCATTGTACTTTTCCTGAACATCTAAAACTTCCTTGGTTATTCTTTCATTAAAAATGGTGTCTTGAATGGTATTGTACTTGTTTTGATAATGTATAACGCTATCTGTATTTTCCCTAAAAGCATAGTAGGACAAAAACGAAGCATACGCATTCATTTCCAACTCCTTAGCTTCAATTTTTTTTGAAATACCTAATCCTAAGCGCAGTTGTTCTTCCACCTTATTGATATCGCCGTTCGATAAATAAAGACTTCCTAAATTAATGGCCGCACTGGCAACTCCATAATTATCGCTAAGATTCGTTCTTAAGGTTAATGATTTGTTATACATTTCAATCGCCTTAGCAAACTTTTTTTGTCCTTTAAAAACGGAACCCAAATTGTTATACAACGTAGACAATTCCCTTTTTAAGCCTTGTTTTTCGGCAATTTCGATGCCCTTTGCATAGAAATCTAAAGTTTGAGCAGTATCTTTTAAATATAAATAAGCGTTACCAATATTGGTGTAAGATACCGTTAAGCCTTCGTAATCATTAATCTGCTCGTAGGTCTTTGCTACTTCAAGATGCGCGGCTAAAGCTCTCTTGTACTGTTTAAACTCCTGATATATGTTGGCTATATTATTTTTTATAATAGCCGCATATCGAATATGCTTTTTTGCTTCGTAAATCTTTAAAGCATTGGTAGCATAGTAAATGGCAGAATCCATTTTAAAAATTCGTTGGTACGAAATCCCTAATTTATTATTGATAGCAGCCAGACCCATAGAATCTTTGATGCTTTCTCTATAAGCTAGAGTCTTTTTATAGTAAGATATGGATTTTGTAAATTCGGAAGAATCATAATATAATATACCTAAATCGTTATATGCTTGCGCTTCGCCTCCTTTATCTTTTGTTTTTTGGGAAAGTTTTAGAGCCTTATTTCCATAAAAAAAAGCAGAATCAATAGACACATCTCTGTAAAACCAACATAAATCGCTATAAGCTTTTACTTTTATGGAATCTACAGGATTCTTGGAAATGACATGTTTTAAACTATCAATAATCTTTAATGTTTCTTGTGAATAGCCATAAAAATCAAAGACCAAGAATATAGTCAAACAAAGTACCTTCTTCATCTTTATAATGAATTAGGATTTAAAAGTAACTTTTGCAATACGATAAGTTCTTTACTAATATGAAAAAACCGATAAAAAAGAGCTTATGCCGCATGAACCTCAAGGCTCACATGCAGGCTCTTGCGAAGGACACCAAAGATGGCGGCCAGGTTATCCATGCTGGGATTGCCACTGGCCGAGAGCAT
>NCDW01000188.1 GCA_002280395.1 Flavobacteriales bacterium 32-35-8 | reverse complement strand
CATATCTTAATGATGTTAGAGATATTTTTTTAATAGCCTGTAATACTGGATTAAGAGTTGGAGATTTAACAACTTTTCTAAAAGAACCCAAATTGACTAACTTAAAAGGCAGGGATTATATATTTTTAAAACAACAAAAAACAGGAAATGAGGTTTATATCCCACTAAATAATATGGTTAAAAATATTCTCAAAAAGCGTGATAACCGCTTCCCTCCTTTCATTCATCAAAATTTTTTAAATGAAGGAATAAAACGAATTTTAAAAAGAGCCAAAATAACAGATGATTTTACAATAATTAGAACTGTAAAAGGAGTAAAAGAAAGTGAAATTAAGCCCAAATATAAATTAATCAGTATGCATAGTGCAAGAAGAAGTTTTTGCACAAATGCTTATAATCAAGGAATGCCTCCTCACCACATTATGGTTATTTCAGGACACAAATCCGAAAAAGTATTTTATAATTATATAAAAGCAACAGTTCAAGAAAAAGCAACGCAGGTAGCAGAGCATAGTTTTTTTAATTAACAAACTTTAGACACTTTGCTGTAATTTTTAAAAAGGTTAAAACAAAATATTTAATTCAGAATATTCAATCCTATCAGTAATTGAATCAACATCACTATTCACTCTAGGGCTAAATAAATCTTTACTTACAGTATAAGCATCTAGTTTAGCTTCTGGATAATTACAATTTAAAAGTTCCTTTATGTTATCTTGAGTTAATTCAGGTAATAACCAGTTTTCAATGGCATCATCATTTAAGATAACTGGTTGTCGCTTCTTTAAATTATGGATTTTAGCAAACATTGGAGATGCGTCTTTTGTCAAAATAGTAAAAGTAATATAGGTATCTATGACAGAATAAATTCCAGCTAGAGCTAAAGGTTCTCTCTCTTTTTGAGATATATAAAAAGGATATTTTTTCTTCAAATGCTCATGTGGTTCAAAAAAACCTGAAACAGGTATTATACAACGTTTATACATTACTGCTTCTCGGTATAAAAAATGACTAAATAATTTTTCAGATTGAGCATTAAGACCTCCACCAAATTTTACAGCCTCTTTATAATAATCTTTAATTTCATTTGATGATTTATTTGAAGGCACAATACCCCAAACGCCTGGTGCTAAAACATCTGATTTATCCTGTGGAATCACTAGCATATTGGGATGAGAAAATCCATTTAAATGATAATTTGGTTTATCAAATATGGTGCGAATCGAATCAGAGCTTAAATTCACTTTGAAATGCTCCTCAAGCTTTTTAGTCTTATGTGTTGTACTGGTATGAAAGCACATGTGATATTATTTTATATGCTAAAGTTAAAGAATAAAATGTTTCCTTTTTTAATTTAAACCTCTTGGGTCTTGTAATAGTGATAGCTTTTTAGTCCATAATATATCTAAGCTACAAAAGTCAAACTCTTCAACTATTTTACCACAACATGCATAAACACCAATACCATTTATAGGATATTTATCTACCACTTGAGAAAAATGAACTGTATCAAAATAATCTCCTTCCCTATCTGTAAAAGTGCAAAAACGCATTAATTTGTCATTAGAACCTTTATGAAACCTTGTGTTTACTAGAACCCCATAAAGCACTACAGTTTTATTAATATACTTGTCCATGTCTTTAGCTTTAATATTTTCAATAAGTTCATCATTTATCATTTCAAAATAATTACAAAGAGGAAACCCTAGTAATTCCATTTGGTCATAAGCATCTTCGATCCAAGTTGTTCTTAAACTTGGTAACTTAAATTGTTTGTGAGTTGGCTTAAATAATTTTGATTGTGTTGTTTTAGCCTTAGTTCTATTTAACTTAAAAATGGCTTGCCATAATAATTCTGTCTTGGATTGTTGGGTAAACCTAAAAGCGTCTATTCTTATCAAAATAGTCAATTGCTCTATGCTAACAATAACCCTATCGATAAAATCATCCAAAGACATAAATTCACCATTAAACTGTCTCTCTGTCAAAATTCTTTTTACTGTTAATACTTCCAAACTTTTTAAATATCCAAATCCCAAATAAATAACCTTACCCATTATTATATTAGGGTGGTCACTTTTATTGATACACGGTGCCTCTATAATTCCACCACACATTTTTGTTTCATGGATATAATGTTCTGAACTATAAAAGCCACCACCATTATTAAGTACTGCCACCATAAATTCCAACGGAAAATAACATTTTAAATATAAGCTTTGGTAACTCTCAACTGCGTAGGATGCTGAATGTCCTTTAGCAAAAGCGTACCCAGCAAAGCTTTTTATTTGATTCCAGACCTCAAAAGTCAGTTCATCAGAATATCCTTTGGCTTTACAATTATTAATAAATTTCTCTTCCACAGCTGTAAATTCGGCTCGAGATCTAAATTTACCACTCATTCCTCTTCTTAAAACATCGGCTTCCCCTAAATCCAGTCCAGCAAATTTATTAGCTACTTTAAGAACATCTTCCTGATATACCATAATACCATAAGTCTCAGGCATTATTTCCAGTAAAATGGAATTAGCCTCTTTTCGCTTTTCAGGTTGTCGCTGTCTTATTATAAATTCATTTTTCATTCCCGAGCTAGAAACTCCAGGTCTTATAATCGAACTCGCAGCAACTAATCCCAAATAATCCTGTGTTTGTAGTTTTCGCATTAAACCACGCATCGCTGGAGATTCTACATAATAAGCACCAATAGCTTTACCCTGTTTTAATAAATTATTGATGTTTGGGTCTTTTTTAAAGCTTTCAACTTGTGTAATGTCTATTGGTGGTAATTCAGGTCTATTGTACTTAATAATTTCGATAGTCTCTTTAATCTTAGCCAATCCACGTTGCCCCAAAATATCAAACTTAAAAACACCAACATCTTCCGCTATAATCATATCAAACTGAACCGTTGGAAATCCCTTTGGTGGTAAATCTGTGGCTGAGTAATAATGAATAGGTTTTTCTAAAATTAAAACACCACAAGAATGCACACTTAAATGATTTGGAAAACCTTTTATAAGCTCACCATACTTCAAAACCAATTGTGAAATGTCATCCAAAGTCTTAACATTATAACTACCTGAACTTAGTTTATCTATTTCCTCTTTTGGCAACCCAAAGACTTTACCTAATTCACGGACTACTGCCCTATACTTAAAAGTGTTATAGGTAGCCAATAATGCTACGTTTTTAAATCTTTTAAAAATATAATCGGTAACATCCTCACGCTCCTTCCATGAGAAATCGATATCAAAATCTGGTGGCGATGCTCTAAAAGGGTTTATAAAACGCTCGAAATACAAATCTAACTCTATGGGGTCTACATCAGTAATACCAATAATATAGGCTACAATACTATTTGCCCCACTACCCCTACCAACATGCACATATTCCATTCTTTTAGAATAAGAAACAATGTCATAATTGATTAAAAAATAAGACACAAAATTCATCTGACGAATCGTTTTTAGTTCCGTTTCTAAACGTATTCTTACCTTTTGTTCTGGCTTACTATAACGTTTTTGCAAATTGTCTGTGCAAAGCTTAACCAATAGCTGATAATCTTCTTCTTCTGTATTTAAATAAAGAGATTGATTTTGAGAGATTCTGTGTTCGCCAAAATTAAAATCAATAACACAACTATTAAGGATTTCTTCTGTATTAGCGATTATAAAAGGAAACTCAGAAAATTTATGTTTCAAATCTTCATAAGGAATCATTTTATCATGTTCACGACATTCTTCTGTCTTTTGTAGCTTACTTAAAAGTGTATTATTATCAATAGCTCTTAATAATCGATGGGCATTAAAATCTCGTTTATTTCTAATAGTAACTTGTTGCTGAATGACTAATTTATCTATATAAGATTTGTAAATAGAAAACGGTATTTTTTTAACTTCTTCTATACAAACACCAATAAACTCATTCTCATTAAATACTTTTTTCTCTAATTGCATGACCCGCTCCAATGGATAAATAAAATAGGAATTATCTAAAGTAGGTACCATATCGGGAAGTGGTATTTTATTGTGAGTGTGATGTGATAAAAAAGCATTTATTTCTTGGAAGCCTTGATTGTTTTTTGCCAATCCAACATATAACTGTTTAGCACCATTTCTAAAATCAATACCAATGACTGGTTTAATATTAAATTCCTCTGATTTACGAATAAAATTAAGGCATGCCGATGTATTATTAATATCGGTTAAAGCTAAAGTGCTTATTCCATTCTCTTTTGCGAGCTGTAATAATTCAACTTCTGAAAATGTACCGTAACGTAATGAATAATATGTATGACAATTTAAATACATTATTGTTTTCTATGTGCTAAAACAATTGGAGGTTCACCATTAAAAGGATTATGTGACCCACCAATAGACTTTGCTCCAATGGAAGCTGCTTTTTGTACACTTAAATCTCCATAACGATTGCGAATGGTATCTAAGGCGTTATACAAACTGAGCATTTCTTCAGTATCATCAAATAAGTTGATTTGATAATTCCCGCTTACCAGATTACTGATTTTAACTCCCACAAGGCGAATCAATAATCGCCTTTGGTATAAGCTATCAAATAGTTCCAAAACTCTAGGAATGATTAGATGATCTGCACTTGTATATGGTATGTTTACCTGTTTTGAATAAGTATTAAAATCCGAATATCTAATTTTTACACTGATACAAGCAGCCAATTTTTGACCTCTCCGTAATTGATAAGCTAAATTTTCTGCCATTGCAAAAATGGTCGTTCTTAATTTGACCGTATCAATAGTATCTTTCTCATAGGTACGTTCCATAGAAATGGATTTTCGTTCATGAAACGGAATCAAAGGAGGATTATCCAAACCATTGGCACGTTTCCATATGGTGATGCCATTTACACCTAAAACACTGCTCATCATTTCAACTGGCATTTGTTGAACAACACTTATTTTATCAATACCTAAATTTCTAAGAATTTGATATGTCTTATCGCCAACAGATGGTATTTTCTTTATAGATAAAGGAGCCATAAAAGACTTTTCAAAACCATAATCAACCCTTAGTTGATTATTTGGTTTAGCTTCTCCTGTGGCTACTTTAGAGACAATTTTATTAGATGATAATCCAAATGAAATAGGCAACCCAGTTTCCTTGATTATTTTTGAACGTAATTCAGAAGCATATTTATAGCTTCCAAAAAATTTATCCATTCCACTCAAATCTGCATAAAATTCATCA
>NCDW01000187.1 GCA_002280395.1 Flavobacteriales bacterium 32-35-8 | reverse complement strand
TGATAGATTGGAAGACTTAAACGAACGATTGGCTTTGCTAAAAAGGAATAGTGAAAAAAGACGCTATACCCGAATGATTCAAAAATACATTGAAGGTGAATTTACGGATGAGTTAAAAAAACTGACCAGAACAGAGGGACAGATTTTGGTCAAGCTCATCCATAGGCAGACAGGCATCACGACGTTCGACCTTGTTAAGGAATTAAGAAACGGTTGGCGTGCTTTTTGGTACAACACTACGGCAAACATGTTTAATATTTCATTAAAACGGGAATTCGACCCTATGAATGTTCAAGAGGATTATTTGATTGAAGATATTTTACAACGTAGCTTTCAAAGTGGTTTGTTACCACGCCAAGAGTCCAAACTGGACTTTAATTATACGGATTTAACCGAAAAATGGGTCACTAAAGCGAAATAAACCACTCCATGCGCATGCAATCCGATTTAGAGGAAAGACTCAACGCGATATCTCACGGCGTCGGAGCTTTGTTGGGTATTTGTGCTTTGATTCTATTGATGGTTTATGATAGCAACAAAACAGATTATAGTTTGTTTAGTGTTATTGTATATGGATTATCAATCATCATACTTTTCTCGGCGTCTGCTTTATATCATTCCGTTAAAAACGAAAAAAACAGGCATCTTTTCAGAATTATAGATCATATCAGCATTTACTTTTTAATTGCCGGGACATACACGCCCGTGTTGTTAATCACTTTAGAGCAAAGTAGTGGCTGGGCATTATTTTATACGGTTTGGGGTATCGCGTTGTTTGGAGTGGTTTTAAAGTTGTTTTTTACGGGGCGGTTTGAAGTATTTTCAACCCTATTATATTTGGTGATGGGTTGGCTCATTGTTTTTGATTTTACAAATTTATCTGAAACCATTGGTAGTAAAGGTATTTTATGGTTATTTGCAGGGGGCTTATCATACACCATTGGGATTGTTTTTTATGCTATTAAGATGATTCCTTTCAACCATGTCATTTGGCACCTATTTGTTTTGGCAGGTGCTGTATGTCATTTTTTTATGATTTACCTTTATGTGATTTAGAACACCATTAATCTGTATACTTAAAACCGTTATGATTAAAATTCAGTCAGCCACAACTATAGCCGATTTTGAGTGCATTTCGAAATTAGCTCATGTTATTTGGCATGAACATTATCCATCTATTATCAGTTTAGCGCAGATAGATTATATGTTGGAAAAATTTAATTCAGTGGCGGCAATTGACAAACAAATCAGGGAAGGGTCTTTATTTTTTTATATGACTTACGATGACATTCCCGTAGGTTATACAGCTATTAAAAAACAAACAGACTTTTTGTTTTTAGAAAAGCTTTATATTTTAGAAGGTTATAGAGGTAAAAAGATTGCCACCGCCGTCATCCAATTCATGGAAGCGTTTGCCAATTACTTAGGCATATCCAAAATAAAGCTCAACGTCAATAAATATAATGTGAACTCTATTTCAGCTTATAAAAAAATGGGGTTTGTAGAAACCAAATCCATGGTTACGGACATTGGAAATGGTTTTGTGATGGATGATTATGAAATGGAGATGGTATTTTGAGTTAAGAGTTAAGAGTTAAGAGTTAAAAGTTACTTCAACTAAACGACAAACAACAAACATTTACCAAACTTAATCCTCTATCACTTCCTTATATTCATTGAAGAAAGCCTCAAACAAGCCCATCTTTTCATTAAAAAAAACCATGACATCCCGCCAATTGTTTTTATTATGTATGGATACCTTTTGGTCGAGAAGCACATAAATCCGAGAGATTTCTTTGCCGTTTTCCAGTATGTATGCTTCTTCATAAATAGCCTCTGGCAAAAACTCATCCGTTAAAATGGATTTCAAGGACACCAACTTTTCCCAAAACTTGATCCTGCTTTCCAAATCATCTTCTAAATCCAATGCCACTAAAGCTGATTTCGTATCAAAATGAAATTTAAAAGAGAACCCTTTTAGTTTGGTGTCATACAAAATCCATTTTCTGGGAAACGATTTCCCAAAACTGGTCCAAAATTCTTGTCGTAATAGGCGCGATTCTTCTTTTGAGAACATTACTAATAATTTTTTGTCATTCCTGCGCAGGCAGGAATCCATTTTAGCATTAAGTTTAAATTTTTAAGATTCCTGCCTTCGCAGGAATGACAAATCAAATCAAATAAGCCATAACAACCCCTAAAACAATAGCCACGAGTTTCGACAAATTGAACTTATGTCCCTCGCTACTTTCAAATAAAATAGTGGTTGAAATATGAAAAAAGATACCAATCACAAAGGCATTAATGGTGTGGGTATAGCCTTGAACAGCACCAGCCGTATTTGAAATTAAGGTTCCCATAGGCGTCATTAATGCAAAGACAATCAAGAAACTAGCTATCTGTATTTTATTGTAGTTAGACTGTAGTAAAAACATGGAAATAAGTGTGGCAATCGGTATTTTGTGTATCAATATGCCATACACCATATCGTTATGGTCATGTATGGAAAAACCTTCTAAAAAACTGTGGATGCATAAACTAATAAACAACGCCCACGGAAAAGCCGTATCGTGTTTGTGAACATGGATGTGTCCGTGTTCGGCACCCTTAGAGAAAAATTCCAGTATGATTTGCAGCAAAATACCACCCATAATAAATAGGCCGGCAGACCTTGAATCCAAATGCTCGTAAACTTCCGGGAGCATTTCAAACAAGGTCAACGCCAATAAAAACGCTCCACTAAAAGAGAGTAGGAGTCTGGTATTAAACATTCTTTTTTTAGTGGAAATCATGGCTAGAACCACTCCAAAAATAACTGCCAGTATGGGGAAAAGATAATTGTTCATTTAATATACAAAGACTATTTAAAAATCATGACCAAACGTTCTGAAGTTTGGGGCCTAAATTTATTCAATTTATAATCACCAAAAACATCCAATAAATAGCGTCGGCTTGTTCAAAAAGGGCTTCAAAATCTTTCAAGGAAAACGCTTTTACACGTTCTTGATAGTGATGCGCTTCGCCATCTGCTCCAAAGGTAATATCTTTTATGATATACCCATTTTCAACATAACGTTTCAAATTAAAATCAATCTCCCCAACAGTTTTAGTTTCTTCAGGTACTAGGTTTTCAATCACCACATCACGGTTCATAAAATCAATTACCCCAAACCCAGTCTCATTTAAATTGGCTTTGATGGCTTTGATGGTGTTTAGGTTGTCTTCATCAAAATCGAAATAACCAAAGCTGGTAAACAGATTAAAAACCGCATCAAATGGGCGTTTATAGGGTTTGCACATATCGTGCACATCAAAATGCAAACGGTGGTTTTCAAACTTTTTGGCATATTTTATATTGTTTTCCGAAAGGTCGACGCCAGTCACATCATACCCCATTTTATTAAGGTACATGGCGTGTCGGCCCCTGCCACAAGCCAAATCTAAAATAGTGCCCTGTTCGGGAATATTCAAGTAATTGGTAAGCGTATCCATAAAGGCATGCGCTTCGGTATCATTACGATCCCTATATAAAATATGATAGTATGGCGTGTTAAACCACGATGAAAACCAATTAGAAGTGTTTTTACTCATATACTTTTTTAGAAGGTTTTCACTGGCAACCTTAAATATCAATAAATAGGGTATTTGCTGCAAAATTACATTATTTTTGCAATGTATTTAAAGTAAATAATGGAAGAAAATTTCAACATGGTTGCCAAAACCTTATTTGGTTTTGAAGACTTATTGGCAAATGAATTGACCCAATTGGGCGCACAAGATGTAAAGAAAGGCATTCGTAGCGTTAGTTTTATGGGAGATAAGGGTTTTATGTATAAAGCCAATTTAGGCTTGCGCACCGCTATTAAAATTTTAAAACCCATAGAAACCTTTACGGTAAGTAATGAGCAGGATTTATATAACAAGCTCTACGCCATGCCTTGGGAAAACTACATGAAATCCACTGGCACTTTAGCGGTTGATGCCACCATTCACACCGAATTGTTTACAAACTCCCTATATATTGCCCAAAAAACCAAAGATGCTATTGTCGATAAGTTTAGGGACACGACGGGCGATCGCCCAAATGTGGATTTAAAATTTCCCGACTTAAAAATCAATGTGCATATCGACAGGCAACAATGCACTATTTCGTTAGATTCTTCTGGGGAATCCCTGCATAAGCGAGGTTATAAAACAGCGACCAATATTGCGCCCATCAACGAGGTATTGGCAGCAGGATTGATTATGTTGTCTGGTTGGGACGGACAAACTGATTTTATGGACCCCATGTGTGGAAGCGGCACCATGTTGGTAGAAGCTGCCATGATAGCCTGCAACATTCCGCCAAATTTAATGCGTAAGGAATTTGCATTTGAGCGTTGGCAAGATTGGGATGTGGATTTATTTGAAAAAATTGAAGAATCCCTACTTAAAAAAACACGTGATTTTCATTATAAAATTACGGGCTATGATAAAGCCCCCAGTGCCGTGGCTAAAGCCAAAGAGAATATTAAGAATGCCAATTTAGAAGATTTTATTGAAGTCAAGCACGAAGACTTTTTTAAGACCCAAAAAGGAGGCGAAAACAAACTGCACATGGTTTTTAATCCGCCCTACGGTGAGCGTTTAAATATCGATTTGCAAGACTTTTATAAAAACATTGGTGACACCCTAAAACAAAGTTACCCGAACACCGATGCCTGGTTTATTACCAGCAACCTAGAAGCTTTAAAGTTTGTGGGTTTACGTCCTTCCAGAAAAATACATTTGTTTAATGCCAAGTTGGAAGCCCGTTTGGTAAAGTTTGAAATGTATGCGGGGAGTAAGAAGGGGAAGTATATGAAGTAGGATTTGGGATTATGGTTTTAATCCATCAATTTTCATTTGTCATTTTTTAATTCTAAATATTCTTCAGGTATTTCAAGTCCCTTAATATAATTTTGGATGTTGCTATGATTTCTATATTTTCCAACTAATGTATTTAAGGTAATTGCAGAAAAAATAAATATTGCTAGAGAAAAAATACCACTAATTATTATATTAGATTTTAATTGAATGATGTATTTGCTCGCTTCAGAAATACTCCAATTGTAATAGTACAAAATGGATAATATTACAATTGAAAAAACTAAGATAGAAGCTATAAATTCAATCCAACTATTTCTTCTCCATTTTTTAACTTTCAAATTAATCCATTCGTCTCTTTTTATTTTTCGTATTTTATTTTGTT
>NCDW01000186.1 GCA_002280395.1 Flavobacteriales bacterium 32-35-8 | reverse complement strand
AAACCCTGATTTATCAATTTTAATGATTTATTCTTTATAATCCTAAATCTATTACAAAGGGATAAATCGAATTATTTACTAGTGTTTAAAAGAATACAAACAATTAAATTAAAGCCAAAAAAACTACCTATTTTTCCTATTATAATCTAAAAAATAACGTTTTTCATGCGTATTTAGCAAAAAAACAGGACAGTACATGATACCCAAACCATCAAAACAACTTATATTACAGTAATATTAACTAACAGCAGTTGGTGATTAGTTATCAAAAAACGTCAATTCAAGTATTCTTTTTGTAACCCCAAAAATAAATACTTGCCTGCCAAAAGCAGCTATCGAGAGTCGCCTAAAATGAATTTTTTCATTTCTCCCGATTGATATTACTGACAAAATTATCATTACAATTTAGCTAAAGCCAACAGCTAACCAAACATTTTTTATTATGAAACATCAGTATTGTAAAAAAATGCTTGAAAAAGTATTTTTGTCCTGCATTATGTTGTTTGCATTAACTATGCAATCACAGGAAAAAGTTGTAAGTGGTCAAATTACAACATCAGACGGAAACCCTTTACCTGGAGTAAATATCCAGCAGAAAGGAACAACCAATGGTACTATTTCGGATATGAATGGGAAATACACTATCCCAATTACCAAAGGCGAAAAAATTCTAGTGTATTCCTATATTAGTTTTCAAACTGTTGAAAAAAAAATCACAGCAAAACTCATAAACGTTATTCTCAAAGAAGACTTAGAAACTCTTGATGAGATTGTAGTAATCGGATACGGAACTCAGAAAAGAAAAGATGTAACTGGGGCAGTTTCCTCTATCAAATCTGAAAGTTTTGCATCGGCATTACCGGTATCTCCAGAACAATTGTTACAAGGTAAAATAGCCGGTGTAAGTATTGTTCAAAATAGCGGACAACCTGGTGCTTCTGCTACTGTAAGAATTAGAGGAACAAGCTCGATTTCGGCAGGAAACGAACCGCTTTATGTTGTTGATGGTGTTCCGATGCAATTTGGAAATGCTAATAATGCTATTCGAACAGTAACCTCGGGATCTTCACCTCTTTCTGAAGAAGCTATAAATCCTCTAAGCTTGATAAACCCTGCAGATATTGAGAGTATCGATGTATTAAAAGATGCTTCGGCAACTGCAATTTATGGTTCCAGAGGTGCCAATGGTGTTATTGTTATTACAACAAAAAACAAGGGAAAATTTGGCGATTTCTTAACCTACGATTCTTATTTTGGACTTTCTTATGTTCCAAAATTACTTCCGGTATTATCTGCAAGCGAATACAGAAATTATGCGACAACAAACAATTTGCCTTTTTCTGATTTAGGTGCAGATACAAATTGGCAAAAAGAAGTTTTTAGAACAGCTTTAACACAAAATCATAATATCTCTTTTGCCGGTGGCTCACCTACAACAAATGTAACGGGTTCATTTGGCTACAATAATCAGGAAGGAGTTTTATTATCATCCGAATTAAAAAAATATACCGGAAGGCTTAACGCCAATCATTCGGCTATAGAAGGAAAATTAGACATAGGTGTTAATTTAACTTATGCAAATATAGACGAATCAAGAGCTGCCATCAATTCGAATATTGGCGATGAAGGAGGAAATATTCTTAAAGATGCAATAAGATGGGCACCTACATTACCTGTTAGAAACGCAGATGGCAGTTACTATCAAATAGGTGCGTTGAGAGTTAACCCGGTTTCCTGGACTGATGTAACCGATGAAAGTAAAAGTTCCTTGTTTTTAGGAAACATGAACACTTCATTCGAAATAATTGATGGTTTAAAATTAACATCAAACATTGGGCATACGAATGAAAATGTGAGTCGTTTTTCTAATATTCCTTCGACACATCCAGCCGGAGAAGGACAAGGAGGAACAGCCTCTATAAGTAAATACAAAAATACAAGTGTGCTGGCAGAAACCAACTTAACTTATGACAGTCAAATTACCGATGATAGTCACATAACTGTTTTGGGAGGATATTCGTTCCAAAGATTTGAAACTGAAAACACATTTACTTCGGCAAATCAGTTTGTATCTGATGCCACACAATGGAATTTAATTCAATCAGGAACTATCCAGTCAAATACTTCTTTTAAGGATGCCAACAGATTATCATCTTATTACGGTAGAATAAATTATAAATTAAAAGACCGTTACTTACTTACGTTTACACTAAGACGTGATGGTTCAAGTAAATTTGGAGCCAATAACAAATGGGGAACATTTCCTTCGGGAGCATTAGCCTGGAATATTGCCGATGAGGATTTTATGACCGATACAAAATTCAGTAATTTAAAACTACGATTAGGATATGGTATAACAGGAAATCAGGAAATTCCAAACAATTTATACAGAGAACAACTTTCAATTGCTGGTTCGGCTGTATATGTTTTCGGAGGAACAGCAATTCCTAGTGTTTTGCCTACAAATTTTCCTAATCCAAACTTAAAATGGGAACAAACCAAACAGCTTAATATCGGTTTAGATTTTGGACTTTTCGATCAGTTAATTTCTGGATCTATTGACTATTATACTAAAAACACCAGCGATTTATTACTAGAATTCTCAACAGCAGCACCATCTGTAGTTACTACCCAATGGGCCAATGTTGGAGAAGTTAGAAACCGAGGTTTTGAATTAAACTTAAATGCTGATATAATTAACTCGAAAGATTTTAATTGGAATGCCAATGTCAATTTTGCTACCAATGAGAACAAAGTATTAAGCCTTTCGAATGCCGATTATCAACGTGACGAAATTCGTGTTTCAAGCGGTTCGGGTGTAGTTGGAAACAATAATCTAACTCAAATAATTAAACCGGGACTTCCTCTAAACTCTTTTTACGGATGGAAATTTACAGGCTATGACAGCGCCGGAATGGAAACATATCAGGACACAGACGGAATAGACGGAGCAGATGAAGTAGTTATAGGAAATGCTAATCCTGATTGGACAATAGGTATCAACAACAGTCTTAAATACAAAAAAATTGATGTATCGATAAACTTTACCGGCGTAATAGGAAATGATATTTACAACAATACTGCTGCCGAGTTTTCTTATGTAAATAGTGCGCCGGGAACAAACATTCTTGAATCTGCATTGAATACCGGTGCAAGCAGAACACAATCTGCTCAGTATTCTTCTCAATGGATTGAAGACGGAAGTTTCTTAAGGCTTGATAATCTTAGCGTAGGCTACACTTTTGATGTAGACAAAGTTAAATTTATAAAAAAAGCAAGAGTTTATTTTACAGCCAGAAATCTATTTGTAATTACAGGATATTCAGGTTACGATCCTGAAGTTAAAACCAGAGCTATTGGAATCGATTATTTA
The DNA here is from genome assembly GCA_002280395.1 of Flavobacteriales bacterium 32-35-8. Lineage (GTDB taxonomy): Bacteria > Bacteroidota > Bacteroidia > Flavobacteriales > Flavobacteriaceae > Confluentibacter. The sequence goes on along the minus strand of NCDW01000186.1, from coordinate 5,806 downwards.
GTATATCCTAGACCTCGAATGTTTCAAATAGGAACCAGCATTACTTTTTAGTATTACAAAACTTAATAATTACACTCATGAAAAAAATATATAAAATATCCAAAAACATAAAACTATTTGGCGTTGGCTGCCTTGTTTTAGCTACAATAGGCGGCTGTAGTCTTGACGAAAAAGCCTATTCGATATACACACCTGAAACATTTTATGCAAACGATAACCAAATACTATCATCCTTATCAGGTATTTACCGAAATTTTGCTGCCACATCTGGAATGGGAGTTGAATACAGATGTTTAGAATTATCGGCAGATCAGGTGGTTGTTTTAGAAAAAATTCAAGGTTGGTGGGGAGGCGCACCTTTTTCGGAACTTATAGAACATAAATGGACCGAAACTCATCCGTATATTAAGGGTGCCTGGGATTCTTATTTTAAAACTGTAGGACAAACAAATGCGTTAATTGCATCTTTAGAACAATCTAACTTACCCGAAAGTTCGGTTGCTGGTCCTATTGCCGAATTAAGAGCCTTAAGAGCCTATTCGTACTTTTTCTTAATGGATTTATTTGGTAATGTTCCAATATTTACGCTTCCTAAAGTGGATCCTCTTAATTTACCCAAACAAAATACCAGATCAGAAGTATTTGATTTTGTAACTACCGAATTAAAAGCAGCAATAGAAGATCTGCCAACAAAGAAAGAAGCGGGAAGTAAATACTATGGCCGATTTACAAAAGAAGCTGCTCAGGCACTTTTAGCAACTATTTATCTAAATGCTCAGGTTTATACAGGAAAAGAATACAATACCGAAGCTATTAATTATGCAAATTTAGTTATCGACTCACAGTCTTACAGACTATTAGATAATTATTTTGATAATTTCAAATACAACAATGAAAATAATGACGAGTTCATTTTCGGAGCGGTTTATTCACCATCGATTCCGGGAGGAATCGGACATCCATTGGTACAAAAAGTACTTCCTGGAATTCAAGGAGGTCTTTTCGGACTTCCGTACACTCCGCAAAACGGATTCGGAACCAGACCTTCGGTTTTAGCATTATTTGAAGATAATGACGACAGAAAAAAAATGATTATTCCGTATGGTAACCTGATAGATCCAAGAAACAATCAAGAGGTTATGGTAGAAAGAATTGTTCCTGATAATAACTCTAAGTTGTATGTACCCGGAAAATCAACCGAAGGTCCTGTTCCTTACACGATAATTCCTGCTACAGGAATCCGTTTACAACCAATGAATGCAGGTTTAAAATGGATTAAATGGGGACTTGACCCAAACACAAATGGCGGAAATGCAGGAAATGACATCGCATTTATTCGCTATGCTGATGTCTTACTTATTAAAGCCGAAGCATTGGCCAGAAAAAATAATTTTGGTGAAGCATTAGGTTTAGTAAATAAAGTTAGACTAAGAAGTAATGCTACCCCTTTAGCCTCTTTAACCCTTGATGATATTTTAAAAGAAAGAGGAAGAGAATTAGCTTTTGAAATGGCAAGAAGAAGAGATTTGATCCGTTTTGGAAAATTCGGAGGCACATGGGAATTTAAAGGTGCATCGGAAGCTTTTAGAAACTTGTATCCAATTCCTAAAACTGCAATTGAAGCCAACCCTAAATTAAATCAGAACGAAGGCTACAATAATTAATATTGAACATTTATATATTGAAAATAAAACCCCACGGAATCAAGCTTCTAACGCGCTGTCTAAGAAATTATTAAATAAAAGTAATTTTATTTAACAAAAACAGGACAGCACAGGACTGTATTGAATAAATCGACAATTAAAAAACAGAAAATAAACAGAAGATGATTTTTCAAATCAAATCCTTTTTCAATCTTAAGACAAAAGCAAAATATGTTTTGCTCACAGCCTTGGTTTTACACATATCTGGCCAAACTAATGCGCAAGACAATAGAAGTTTTCAGGTTTTTCAGTTTCCTGCTAATAAAATTCCAACAATTGACGGAAATAGTGACGATTGGAAAATAGTTCCGAAAAATTATGTTGTAGGCATGGATCAATTATGGGACGACAGTGGAAAACAACCCAAAGCCGACCCAAAAAATCTTGATATAAGCGTAAAAGTAGGCTGGGTAAAAGGGCTCAATCGTTTGTATTTTCTTTATGAAGCCTATGATGATTATTGGGATTTTTCTCTGCCAGGATTACACAATGATACTTTCGAATTAATAGTCGATGCCGACCAATCTGGCGGACCATTTATTGATCGTTTTCATCCCAATCCGAATCTAACCAACACCATGGATGCTTATTTTTCCTATCACGGAGTCCATGCGCAAAACTATCACATCTTTACTCCTGCTGTAGAAAAAGACTGGACGATGGTTTGGGGAAGCCAGCCCTGGATTAAAAATTTACCGTACGCAAATGCGTCTTATCATTATGATTTTAAACCAGGTCAAGGCGGAAAACTAACATTGGAATTCTGGATTACTCCTTTTGATTATGCAGGAAATGATCCGTCAAGAGCAATCGAATCTATCTTAACAGAAAACAAAAATATCGGTCTTTGCTGGGCAATAATCGATTATGATGACGTTAATAAAACCGAAAACAATGGTTTTTGGAATCTTTCAAAAGAACATAAAATGTACGGAAATGCTTCCTACAGCCTGCCTTTTAAACTGATGCCATTGGAAAACCAATTCAAAAAGGACATTGAAGCCAAATGGTCTTTTAAAGTAGTGAATATGGTCAAAAGAGAAGTTGCTTTCTTCGATGAATCTGAAGGCGAAATTAACTCCTGGGATTGGGATTTTGGCGACGGAACTACCGCTACCACTCAAAATCCAATTCATCAATATAAAGAAGCGGGAAAATATGTTGTAATTTTAAAAATTAAAGGACCAAAAGGCACTTCTCAGCTATCAAAAGTTTGGGATGTGGCCGTAAAATAACAACTATTAAAAATCGAACTAACCACCAAAATTAAGTACAATGAAAACCAAACCATTCTCAATTGGAATTAAAATAGGCGTTGCTGCAACCATAATGGCAATCCCAACATTTGCAAATGCACAGCAACCCGCTAATGATGTTACCGCACCATTGCACCTTTTGCAAGCCGATTATCCAACGCCTTATGGAGCAAAATCAACACAGGAAATTAAAGCAACTATAGATAAAATATATGATTTTTTAGAAAAAACAACTCCTGCCAGTTTAATAAACAATAAAACGAAACAGGAAATTAGTGATCTAAAAAAACTAGATGAAAATACCATATTTTCTCCAGGAACTTTTAGATTAACCAGTTACGAATGGGGAGTAACTTATGCTGCGATGCTTTTAGCAACAGAAGCTACAGGAGATCAAAAATATGCTGATTATACGAACAAACGATTAAAATTAATCGCTGATATCGCTCCTTATTACAAAAAACAACTTCAAAAAAATCCAAAATTTCCATCGCCAATACACGGTTTTTTAACTCCACACGCTTTGGATGATGGCGGAGCTGTCACCGCCTCGATGATTAAAGCACAAAGAGCAGGATTAAAAACTGATTTGAGACCATTGATTGATGATTTCATGAATTACATCAGCACTAAAGAATTTCGTCTTACCGATGGAACTCTGGCCAGAAACAGACCTCAACCCAACACTTTGTGGCTTGACGATTTGTTCATGTCGGTTCCTGCTTTAGCACAAATGGGGAAATTAACAGGCGATGTAAAGTATTATGATGATGCCGTAAAACAAGTAAAGCAATTCTCAGAGCGAATGTATAACAGCCAGAAAAATTTATACATGCACGGCTGGGTACAATCAATGGAAGAGCATCCACAATTTCATTGGGCTCGTGCCAATGGTTGGGCAGTGATGACTTTGGTCGAATTATTAGAAGTTTTACCAAAAGACCACCCTGGATACAATGCGGTTTTAAATCAATTAAGAGCACATATTAAAGGCTTGGTTGCTTATCAGGATGGAACTGGTTTCTGGCATCAATTGATTGACCGCAATGACACCTACTTAGAAACATCAGCAACTGCCATTTATGCTTTTTCTATCACTCGCGCTATCAACAGAGGTTATATTGACAAGGCGGCTTATGCTCCAGCAGCCTTGTTAGCTTGGAATGCCGTTGCCACAAAAGTAAACGATAAAGGAGAAGTGGAAGGCACTTGCGTAGGAACCGGAATGGGGTTTGATCCTGCTTTTTACTATTACCGTCCAATAAATGTTTTTGCTGCTCATGGTTATGGCCCAGTAATTTTAGCCGGATCAGAAATTATTATAATGCTTAAAAACAACGAATTCGAAATCAACGACAGCTCTTTGCAATTAAAACCTCATAAATAATTCTTTTTATAACTAGCTGTTTCTTATACCAATCTTTGAGAATAGCACACAGATGAAACAGAAAAAACGAATTTTCGCTGATTATGATCTAGAAAGAGCTTAAAAAATCCGTTTTTATCTGTACAATCAGTGTTATCCGTGGGCTATTTTTTTTAGACCACTTAACGGAAAATCATATAATTTTTTAAACATACCATTCATGAACAGCCTCATCATCAACAGCATAGTAGCATTATCAACTTGCTTTTTATCTTTTGGTCAGCCAAAAAAAGAAAAAAACAATTCTCCTGCTACACCTAATTTTGTAGTTATTGTTGCTGATGATGCCGGCTGGAATGATGTAGGCTATAATGGTTCCGAGATTCATACTCCTAATATTGATTGGTTAGCTAAAAATGGCGCACAACTCAATCGTTTGTACGCTGCTCCTACTTGTTCTCCATCCAGAGCTAGCTTTTTTACAGGAAGACCTTCTAGCCGCATGGGCATTGTAGCACCTATAAGCGACAAAAGCAATTTAACGCTTCCTAGTGATGTTACCACTTTGCCACAAGCCTTACACCAACAAAATTACCAAACAGCTTTGTTTGGAAAATGGCATTTGGGTTTAAATCCATCTAGCGGACCTAAAGCCTATGGTTTTGATTATTCGTATGGTTTTTTACACGGACAAATAGACCAATATTCTCATGAATACAAAAATGGAGATCCGAGTTGGCATCGAAATGGCGAATTCATAACCGAAAAAGGACACGTTACTGATTTGGTCGAAAATGAAGCAATCACATGGCTTAAAACCAAAAGAGATCCTTCTAAAAACTTTTACATTCAGCTGAGTTATAGCGCTCCGCATTTTCCTTTGCAGGAAGAAGACAAATGGAAAAAGCCCTATTTAAAAACCATCAAAAACAAATCCCGTAGAGATTATGCTGCTGCTATGGCACATTTAGATTATAGCATCGGGCAAATTCTTAAAGCCTTAAAACAACAGCATTTACACCAGAATACCATTGTTATTTTCATGAGTGACAATGGCGCTATGGACAAATGGATTCCGGGAAACCAATATAAAGGAAGGCATGCAGCCAATGACGTTTTGGGTAACAATTTCCCTCTACGAGACTGGAAAACTTCAAACTATGAAGGCGCAATACGTGTTCCCGCAATAATTTATTGGAAAAACAAAACAAATAGTTCATTGAACAATAATTACATTTCGGTAACGGATTTAATGCCTACTATTTTGTCTTTGGCTGGAGCTAAATCTATTCCTAAAACTGTAGAAGGGCAAAATATTTGGAATTCGATTATTACTAAAGATTCCATCCCAAATCAAGCCATCTACATTCGTGGTCATTTACAAGAAAGCATTATTGAAAAACCTTGGAAATTAATTCGAACAAGACATAAAAATGCCCCGACTGTTTTTGAACTTTTCAACATCGAAAAAGATCCTGAAG
>NCDW01000185.1 GCA_002280395.1 Flavobacteriales bacterium 32-35-8 | reverse complement strand
AGATTAAATTTTAACTAAACTTTATTAATATTAACTAAATTTTATTTTATGCAAAATGTAATTTTACTATGCTATTCTAGGAGAAGCCATCCTTGGCTTCTCAAAATTATTTGTTCAACAATCATATTTTTCTCTATGGTTGTTAACGCCAATGCACAAAAAACCGTAAGAGGTACGGTTATAGATGAGTCGGGTGTACCCATGCTTGGTGTGAATGTTATAGTTAAAGGTACTACTACGGGTACTAACACAGATTTTGATGGGAATTACTCCCTTAATGTATCTGGTAATAATGCCGTATTAGTGTTTTCTTACCTTGGCTATGTTACTAAAGAGTTGGCTGTTGGAAGCCAATCTGTAATTAACGTTACTTTAGATCCAGATGTTGCAGCACTTAGTGAGGTAGTTGTGATTGGTTACGGTACTCAAAAGAGAGAGTCCGTTACGGGTTCTGTGGTGTCAATTAAAGGGGAGTCTTTAAATGAGGTGCAGTCAGCCAACTTTACGCAAGCCTTACAGGGACGTGCTGCGGGTGTTGATATTTCAACCGCTGGTACAAGACCAGGTGCAAATCCAGTGATTAGAATTCGTGGTATACGTTCATTAAATAATGATCCAAACAATACCCAAAACGACCCATTAATTGTATTGAATGGTATTCCTTTCTTTGGAGGGTTTAACGACATCAACCCTAATGATATTGAAAGTTTAGACATTTTAAAGGATGCCTCTGCAACAGCCATTTATGGTTCTAGAGGTGCCAATGGGGTTATATTAATTACAACCAAAAGTGGTAAAAAAGGACAAAAAGCGAAGTTTTCCTATAATACCTATTACGCTACTAAAGAGGTGTTCGCTAAATTTCCTATGATGAATGGGGCAGAATTTTCTGCGCTTAGAGCAGCGGCGAATATCTACCAGTCAAATGGCGTAGATGAGGTTGAAGGTGTAGATACCGATTGGCAAGATCTAATTTATGGAACTGGGCTTCAAACAAGTCATGATATTAATGTTACTGGAGGAGGGGAAAATAGTTCCTATAATCTAGGTTTGGGTTATTTTAAAGAAACGGCTGTAACACCTGGAGAAGATTTCCAAAGATATTCTTTACGTGCTCAGGTTGATCAGCAATTGGGAGCCTTCCGTTTTGGTCTAAATTCTGTTACAAACTATAACATCCAGAATGCAGCAGGCGTAGGTCTTTATGGACCTTTAAGTGCTTCACCTCTTTTGGATCCATACAATCCAGATGGCTCATTAAAGCGAGTAGTTAGCATGCCATTGGATAATTATGTAGTATTAACGAGAGATGTTATTAATGGTCTAGGTGATTCTAGAATTGACTTACAAAAAGATTTTGGTACTTATAACAACGTTTATGGTGAAGTAAGCATACCAGGGGTTGAGGGATTAAAATACCGCATCAACGTTGGTCTAAATATGCGTATGAGTAGAGATGGGAACTTTACCGGTCGTGGTGTATTGAATGAAAACCTAACCACTCCATCAACAGCAAGGGTTAGTAGTGGTGTAACAACAGACTATGTTATTGAGAACTTATTAACCTATGATAGAACATTTGCAGATAAACACACTGTAAATTTTGTAGGGTTATTTTCTTCACAAGAAGGTGAATGGAACGATACTTTTTTACAGGTTAGAAACCTGCCTAATGAGCAGTTTCAATTCTATAATCTAGGTTCAGTACTGCAAGAAGATATTACTGGCTACGGAGGGGGCTATGGTTCTGCTGGCTTATTATCTTATATGGGTAGAGCCATGTACCAATACGACAACCGTTATATGATTACTGCTACCGTGCGTTCTGATGCGTCTTCTAGATTGGCACCAGGTAAACAATGGGTAACATATCCAGCGGTATCAGTTGGTTGGAACATCCATAACGAATCGTTTATGGAAAATGTTGGGTTTGTAGATCAATTGAAGTTACGTGCTGGTTATGGTGAAACATCTAACCAAGCGATAGGAACTTATCAAACTCTTGGTCGATTGGGAACTAGAGATTATAATTTTGGTGATACGTTTGCAACTGGTTTCTTTGTGACTGAGCTTCCAAATCCAGTTCTTGGATGGGAATTCTCTGAAACTTATAACTATGCATTAGAATTTGGATTATTTAAAAACCGTTTATCTGGTACCGTTGAATACTACATTACCAAAACCAATGATTTATTATACCGTATAGGGTTGCCTAATTCATCAGGTGTTGGCTCTTATGTTGCCAATGTTGGTAAAACAGAAAATAAAGGTTTGGAACTTGCTTTAAATGCTAACATCATAGACAATCCAGATGGTTTCTCTTGGAACGTCGGTGTCAACCTTTATACTAATCAAAACAAAATTACTGCTTTAGCAAGTGGAGAGCAGAGAAATGTTGGTAACTTATGGTTTGTAGGGTCTCCAGTAAATGTCATTTTTGACCATAAGAAAATAGGGCTTTGGAATTCAACCGACCCAGATTTTCAGTATTTACAACAATATGAGCCAGGTGGTAACGAAGGGATGATTAAAGTAGAATATACAGGTGATTTTAATCCTGATGGATCTCCAACGAGACAAATAAATGCAGATGATAGACAGATCATAGATCCACAACCAGATTTTCAAGGTGGTTTTAATACACGTTTGGCTTACAAAAATTTCGATTTAAGTATGGTGGGTACATTTAAGAGTGGTGGTACTGTTGTTAGTACGTTATATGGTGCTCAAGGGTATCTTAACTTGATGACAGGAAGACGAAACAATGTGCAAGTTGATTATTGGACACCAACCAATACTGGTGCTAAATATCCTAAACCAGGTGGTATCCAAAGTGGTGACAATCCAAAATATGGTTCTACATTAGGTTATTTCGATGGGTCTTATCTAAAAGTTCGTACCATTACCTTAGGTTACAATTTCGAACAAAAACTACTTGAAAATATCGGTGTTCAAGGACTACGTGTATATGCAACTGTTCAAAATCCATTTGTGTTGTTTTCTCCATTCCATAAAGAATCTGGTATGGATCCAGAAACTAACTCACTAGGAGGACAAAATTCAGCGGTTGGAGCTCAAGGTGCATTTTCTGGTGGAATTGCTACCATTGGTGCCAACCTACCTACTACACGTAACTATATGATAGGGTTAAACTTAACATTCTAAAAAAAATATTATGAAAAGATTTAAAATTAAACTAATGGCAATAACAATGCTCACTTTGACATTGCTTATTGGCTCTTGTACAAAAGACGTCCTGGTAGAAAACCCCAGGAGTGTTTACACGCCTGAATTTTTTAAGACAGAATTAGGAGTTCAAGGTGGTATTACTGCACTATATGCCCATTTAAGATTTATTTATGGGAATTGGAACTATTACAACTCTTTAGAGACAGGTACAGATGAATATACTTGGGCGCAAAGTGCCGATGGTAATTTTAAGGATATGGACTTATCTGGTGTAGGTTCTATCACTTCTCAAAGTGCACCGGCATCTGCTCCTTGGGGCAATGGTTTCTCTGCAATCAATACGGCAAGTGGTATTATTGAAAATGCTACCGCAGTTGGTGTTTCAGATGCTTTGGTTGCTGAAGCGCGTTTCTTCCGTGCTTTTGATTACTTTTTAATGGTACAAACCTATGGTGGTATACCGTTAGATTTGGGTGCAGGCGAGTTAAAATTTAATACATCTACTAATAGAAAGTCTGTGCGTAATACAGTGCCAGAAGTATATACTAAGGCTATTTTTCCAGACTTAATAAAAGCTGTTAATGATTTACCTACCGCACCTCGTTTAACGGGAACGGTAACTAAAACAGTAGCTCGTTTGTATTTGTCAAAAGCATATTTAACCTATGGATGGTGGTTGCAAAACCCAAATAATATTCCAACATACCCTGAAACACCTAGAACAGATCCAGACGGGCATGATGCGGCATGGTATTTTCAACAAGCTTATAATGTAGCGGTAGAAGCAATTGATAACCCAGGTCCTTATGGCTTACAGAATACTTTTTATGATGTTCATGTTGGTTCAAACGATCGTCACAGTGAAATGTTGTTATATGCAGATCATACAGAATTAAGTGAAAAGTATAATGGTGCTAGTTTAACTTGGGGAACATCTGGAAATGCTGATAACGCATCTGTTTGGATGGTTACCTGGAATTATACCGAGATTAGAAGTTCTGGCGCAAGTACTGTTCAACGTGAAGCAGCGCAAGATTATGGTCGTCCATGGACACGTATGGCACCAACCCTTAATGTGTTTGAAGAAACATTTGCTGATAAAGAGTTAGATTCTCGCTACGATGGTACGTTTGTGTCGGTATATCGTGGTAACTGGGATAAAGCAGGTAATAACACGCCTACTTACAATAATGCTAACGGACTTCCGGTAGCACCTGGTGATGCTATATTAACGTTCTTAGATAACGAGAATCCCGCTGTTGTTTATCCAACTGGTTCAGGTCCTAGCAATGTTGGTGGTGGTACCCTACCAGGAAGAGCAGATTGGGTTATCAATCCAAGTGGTATTAGCCGAGTGGTATATCCTGGTTTATGGAAATTAGGAACCTATCGTACTGATAATGCAGGAGGTCTTGGTCAACCAAATGCAGGTTTAACTCGTCCTTTCCCAATTGCTAAATTCTCTGAATTTTACTTTATTGCGGCTGAAGCTGCAGTAAAAGGAGCTATAACTCAAGGTGGTAAAAGCGCAAGGGATTTAATCAATGTGATTCGTGCACGTGCCGGTAAATGGCGTTTTGACCGTGGTGAAAATACGGTTAGAATCGAAGACAATAGTGCTCTTTTAACAGCTGCAACACCTGCGGTGATTGATATAGACTATATTCTAGAAGAACGTTCTCGTGAGTATTTTGGTGAAGGTTATAGATGGTTGGATTTAGTGCGTACCCAAACATGGGCCGACGTCGCTGCATCATATAGAATCGCAGGACCCAATAAAGGAGATCATAACGCTCAAACGTTTACTCGTACAATAGAACCTCATCATTATTTACGTCCAATTCCACAAGGTCAGATAGATTCAATGGAAGGGACCGATGCTGAAAAGGATGCTTACCAAAATCCTGGGTATAATTAAAAAATTAAGCATTGCATATTAAGATGAAAATGCTTTGATAAAAATAATTATTAGAATTATATTTAGTGCTGTCCTATTGTAGGACAGCACTTTTTGTATAAAGTCAGTTTGTTTTAATTTTAATTTTTAAATATGA